>DATCZR010000285.1:0-9274 GCA_036525835.1 Cyclobacteriaceae bacterium | reverse complement strand
TTTCGGGTGAGCAATTTTAATGAGATCTTTTAATATGATGTCCGGGCGAGAGTAACCTAATTCCAAATACTCACTTCCTCCCGTGGCCCCTTTTCTGGCATCGTATGTATATATATTACCATGCTGAAAAGAATTAAATAGTGAATACCTCTTTTCACTACTTCTCATTTCCTGGCTTGACTCAAAAGAGCCAACGCCAATCCAATAATCAGCGTCTTTCGCTTTGGCATAAACGGATTCAAAACTCAAGTTCAAAAAACCATTGCCGGGATCGTCTTCCCATAAATATTGATAACCGGCATCGCGAAAAATTTTGGCGGCATAATTATAACCACCAGGTAGGTACCAGGCATCTCCGTAAAGTATACCGGTCATCACTGTTGGCCTCTCTTTGATGTTCTTTATTAGCTCCTGATTCCCTAAATATTCTTCTTTTATCCTGTTAAATAGGGAGTCGGCCATTTCAGATTTGTCTAAGAGCAAGGCCATATATTTTATCCATTCTGCCCTACCCAATGGATGATCTTCGAGGTATTCTGCATTGATCACTACCGGAATTCCAAATTCATTTATCTTATCGAGTTTAGCTAAGTCTCCATTCAAGGAATACCCCATAACGACATCAGGAGCTAATGAAACCAACATCTCCAAATTCATTTCTTTATCTTCACCTAAATCTACAACCAACCCAGAATCAATTCGTGCTCTTGCTTTCTTTGAACTAATCAGATCAGTATTAGGGAATCCAATTAGATTGTCCAATGCATTTAGGAGATCTAACAGGGCGATATGTGATGTGGATGTGCAGACTATTTTTTCTATGGGTGTTCTTATCACTTGTATTTCACTGCTATGTGCTGGAACCACTTTTCCTTTGGGGACCAAAAGATACTTAACAGATTTACCTCTGTTTGGGTACGGGTTGTGCAGCGCCACTTCGATACCACCACCGAATGATTTCATACTAAAACCTTTGGCGAATTCAGTGTTCGTTATTTTTTGGGGTGCTTCTTTTTCAGTCTTGTTGCATCCGGTAATCAAAACCGAGATCAGGCAGATTAATGACAGATTAAATAACCATGGATAATGCGGATTGAGGATCATGTATGCAAGTTTCAAATTATAATTACATTTGCAATGCATTTGGTTTTGATTGTGTCACAACACATCCTAATTAAAAGGGAACTCGGTGAGTCGTTATAATGGCAATTCCGAGACTGTTCCCGCAACTGTAATCCCGACTCCATATCGGAGTTATCTTATGCAACAAGGGCCATTGTCCGCCACCTGGCGGATGAGAAGGCCGTAAAAGAGAGGAAAGTCAGGAGACCTGCCAGATGCCGTTTACTTATTCAATGCTTCGGGTAAAAGCAGTGAATGGCAATGCGCAATCATTACCGTTCCCTTTTTTACTCCTTTTTAAATCTTTTAAACCACATGGGTATGAAAAAGGAGCCAGTATTAGTTATCACCATTTCAACATTGTTATTATGGTTTGTTCCCCATTTAACCAATGCGCAACAAGACTCACTTAAAACTTATGATCTGGATGAAGTCGTAATTACAGCAACCAAATTCCCAAAAAACATCAGCGAAACCGGAAAAGTTTTGACTGTGATTGATGCGCAACAATTGAGTCGTAGTGAAGGCAAGGACCTCGCACAATTGTTAAACGAGCAAGTGGGTCTGATCATAAACGGTGCTAATTCAAACCCGGGTAAGGATAAATCGGTGTACTTACGCGGAGCTAAAAGTGAATACACGGTATTCCTTATAGATGGAATTCCAATAAGTGATCCATCAGGTCCGGGTGGCGCTTTTGACCCCAGGATGTTACCACTTAATCAATTGGAGCGAATTGAAATTCTTAAAGGAAGTCAGTCAACGCTTTATGGTAGTAATGCCATTGCTGGAGTGATCAATTTGATTACAAAAAAAAACTGGAATCAGCCTGTTGGAGGCAATGCTTCGTTAGTATACGGAAGCTATGATATGCTAAGGGGAAATGGCAATGTCAGCGGGTCATCAAAAGTTGCGGATTTCCAGGTAGGATATAACTATGTCAAGGCGGGAGGAATCAGTGAGGCTGAGGATGCAGGCGATACAGGCACTTTTGATAAGGATGGATTTACACAGAATGCTTTCAATAGTACGGTGACGATAAGAATCAATCCTTCATTTACCATATATCCATTTCTTAGAGTTACGAATTATAATGGTGATTTTGATGGAGGAGCATTCACGGATGACAACTCCAGCTATACGTCAATACTTGTCAATCCAGGATTACGTTCTCAGTATACATTAAAAAATGGAGCCATTAATCTTTTATATGCGCATAATGCAACCAATCGAGAATATGATGGACCGTTTGGGCCAAACGAATTCAAAGGAAGATTTGATATCGCTGATATTTTTATCAATCGAGATATGACGGAGCAAATCCAGATTCTTGCGGGGCTGAACTATCAAAATTTGAAAATGCTCGATGCTTCTTTGATGATAGCTGACCCAGAGGCTCAATTATTTAGTCCGTATGTGTCTTTATTCCTACATCATTTTAAAGGTCTGGCGATCGAAGTGGGCGGTCGCTATAACCAGCATAGTAAGTATGGCAGCAATTTTACCTACAGCTTCAATCCATCATTTACAGTTAGCCAAAGTATCAAGTTTTTTGTTAATCAATCAACCGGATTTAAAGCACCCACACTTTCGCAGCTATACGGCAATTTTGGAGCCAATGACAATTTAAAGCCGGAAGTGAGTAGCAGTTTCGAGGCGGGTATCCATCAGGTGTTCAGCCAGAAGCTTGAGGCGAGCGTTTCCTGGTTCAAAAGAAAGGTAAAAGATGTGATTGTGTATACGTTCACCAATGGCAACATCAATCAGGACGAACAAAATGATCGTGGATTGGAAGTGGAATCTACGATTCGGCTCCATGATAAATTTACCATTCGCGTGAACTATGCCTATGTCGATGGAAAGGTTTCTGCCTTAGAAAACGGTGTAGACACCACCTATTATAATCTTTTTCGGAGACCCAAACATTCTTCGGGAGTTAATATTGGCGTGCAGCCAAGCAACAAACTTTACTTTAGTCTAAATCTCAAGACTTTCAGTGAGCGAAAGGATTTATTTTTTAATCCGAATAACTTTTTCATAGCCGAGGTAGTGACCTTAAAATCATATGCATTGGTTGATGCCTATGCTTCATATTCCTTATTTGACAATAAACTCAGTTTTTTTATTGAAGGAAAAAATATTCTTCATCAGGATTACAGAGAAATTTACGGATATAATACCATGGGTTTTAATGTGAATTCCGGATTGAGTTTCAAGTTTTAATATATGAATTCAAGTCAAATAATTTGTAATAGCTGCCAAACAGCCTTTCCATGTGGGAACACAAACGCTTCAAGTCGTTGCTGGTGTCATGTTTATCGTCCGGATATAAAGCCAGATGTTGCCTCTCCCTGTCTGTGCCCATCCTGCTTAAAAGAAAGGACCCTGAAAGGTATTAATCGATTCATCAAGGAGTTCATTTTATCTGGTAAGACGATCGATATGACGAAATATAAAACAGATAGTAACATTCAAGGTATCGACTATCATACAGAAAATGGATTGATGGTTTTCTCGGAATGGTACTTACTCAAGAGAGGTTATTGCTGCGGCAAAGGTTGTCGGCATTGTCCTTATTAATCCATTAAGATTCCTTTGTAAGCAATTTAATAAATTCGTCCACAATTTGACGGGAAGCAACTGTGGGGCTGACTTTACGCTCGATAACTTGTTGCTCAGTTTCTTTCATTTTGCGTTGCAATCCTTCATGTTTCATAATTTCACTTTTCAGTCGGCTTTCAATGGCGCTATGAAACCAATTTCTGTCTTGCTCACTTCGTTGGTATTCGAAGAATCCTTTAGAGGTAGTGTATTTTTTAAATGAATCAATCATTTCCCATGTTTCTGTCAGTCCTTTTTTTTCAGTTGCTGAAGCAACTAAAACTTTGGGGGTCCATCCGGATGATGAGGTTGGAAACAAATGAAGAGCATGTTGATAATCAGCCTGTGCTTGCATTGCTCTTTTCAAATTCTCTCCATCGGCCTTGGTGATAACTACACCATCGGCCATTTCCATAATTCCCTTTTTAATTCCCTGCAGTTCGTCTCCAGCTCCTCCAATGAGCAATAACAAAAAGAAATCGACCATATTTCTAACCGATATTTCTGATTGACCCACACCCACCGTTTCTACAATGACGACATCGAAACCGGAAGCTTCACATAGCAAAATGGCTTCTCTTGTCTTGTCAGCTACGCCACCGAGGGCGCTCGAAGTAGAGGTAGGTCTGATAAAAGCATTTTCATCTTTTGACAGGTCGTCCATTCTTGTTTTATCTCCCAGAATGCTTCCCTTGGTTTTAAGGCTGCTGGGATCAATAGCTAAAACAGCTAGCTTTTTTCCGATGGAGGTCAGGTAGGTGCCGAAGGATTCAATAAATGTACTTTTTCCGACACCTGGAATTCCCGTAATGCCAACTCGAATGGCTTTACCAGTATGCGGCAGTAAAGTTTGTATTAATTCTTCGCCCAACAATTGATCTGAATCCAGTTTGCTTTCTACCAAAGTGATGGCTCGACTGAGCAAAACCCGATCATGTTGTAAAATGCCGCTGGCATATTCGGCAATAGTGAGCCTGCCTGGCGATTGAGTAACTATTCGTGTAGGAGTTCCCATTGTTAATTTTTAAATTTACTCATTACACTCAAGGATTAATCGTCTCATGAAAAGATTCTTTATCGATGTGATTTTAGCGACCGCTTTCGTATTCTTTACGCTGGGTGGAATTGTGCAAATTACGGATCTAAGAATCTTTAGTGCTTTTGATCCCTTAGGTCAGGCCCTCGGTGATATGGAGTTGACTGATATTGCATTCTCTCAGCTTAGGAGTGACCCGGAAATAGATACAAATATTGTAATTGTAAATATAGGTGGCTTACCCAGACGTGGAGTAGCTGAGCAGATAAGGATTCTCAATAAGTATAACCCAGAGGTAATTGGGATGGACAGTTTTTTTGATTGTCCGATGGGCCTTAGAGATACTATCAATTGTCCACAGTTAATCGATGTGATGGGCAATGTGCTATTGGCAAATGCAATTGATGAAGTAGAGAATTTTGTTTTGGTAACTAATGTATTACAAAGTGATTCACTTTATAACACAGGCATCGTAGATCAATACGACTCATTGGAACGTACCGATGCGGATATTCGTGGCGATGCGATTGAAGGCTATGCTAATCTTGAGACAGATGCAGCAAATCAGGAATCTTTCAAGGCGTGTCGTTCCTATAATCCAAAATTAAAGGTTGGAAATGATACCATATTTGCCTTCTCAACACAAATAGGTAAGATTTATGCACCTGAAAAAACAGAACGATTCCTGAGTAGGAATAACTATTCTGAGATAATAAATTACCGAGGCAATATCTTGGATTTTTATGGTGCTTCGTCCTTTGCGGGAAGATATTTTGCTTTGGATTGGTATCAAGTGCTTAATGAGGAATTTTTACCATCTCTGATTACTAATAAAATTGTGTTGATGGGATACATGGGAGATGATTTTTCGGATACTTCCTGGGATGATAAATTTTTTACTCCTCTAAATAAACAGTACGCAGGAAAAACAAATCCGGATATGTATGGCCTTGTGGTGCATGCCAATATCATTTCAATGATTTTGGCGGAAGACTATATCGAAGTGATGGCGGCTTGGCAGGAATGGTTAATCGCTATTGTTGTCTGTATGCTAAACGTGGCATTATTTTGGCTAATTCATCACCGGATTCCAGATTGGTTTGACGGTATAACAGTTATGTTGCAGCTTATTCAGATCATTTTGTTCTCGTTTTTAATGATATACTTCTTCAACTGGTACGCGTTTAAGCTTAACCTGACGGTAACTTTAGGTGCGCTGGCTTTGGTCGGTACTTGCTTTGAAATATATGTCGGGGTAGTGGTAAAAACATACGAAACTGTGATCAATAGCAGATGGTTTACCAAAAGGAAGACATCGGTATTAACAACTGAAATAGATAAATAATTAGTAACTTTGTAGTATAAATTTTTTATAAAATCATGAAAAACAGCAAGTTAATTCTAGTCTTAGGCTTTATTTTCGGAGTTTCCGTTGCATTTGGACAGGACTACGCATTCAAAGTGCTGGCCAACAAAGGAAACAATGAAGTAAAGGAAGGTGATACCTGGCAAGCCATAAAGACTGGTGCAAGCTTACAATCTGCTGATGAGGTACGGCTTTCTGAAAATGCCTATCTGGGCCTCATTCATAAGTCAGGTAAGCCTTTGGAGGTGAAAAAGGCAGGCCCTTATAAGGTAGCCGATTTAGCGGCCCAGGTTCAGGGTGGCAGTACCAGCGTACTTAATAAATACACAGATTTTATTCTAAGTAGCAACTCGGCTGAAGCAAAGAAAAACAGACTTAGTGCAACCGGAGCGGTGCATAGAGGTGCTGCAGGCGATATTGAGCTACTTTTGCCTGATGGTGAGTACTCTTCTATTCTCAATACTGAGACTGTAATCAATTGGGTGGAGGATGAGAAAAAAGCCAAGGATAGTGGTCCTTATGTGGTTACACTGCTCAACATGTTTGACGAAGTCCTATTAAGTGTTGAAACACCTGAAAAGACTTTTAAGATCGACTTGACAAATGAGAAACTGACCAACGAATCTGCCATCTTAATAGAAGTGCATTCAAAAGCAGATCCAACCATTAAGTCTTCTGATCCTCGTCCGATGATTAGAAAACTGCCGCCAGCAGAACAGGCAAGACTTAGGAAAGAAGTTAGCGAAGCTAAGGGAGAATTGAGTGAAGACACTGCAATTGGCATGTACTACCTGGGTCAGATTTATGAAAAAAATAAACTTTACCTGGATGCCATAGCCGCATATGAGCAGGCTGCCGAGATGGCCCCAGATGTTCCAGATTATAAGGAGTCTTACGAAGACTTCCTGAAGTTCAGACTTCCAAGGAAATAATTAATAGGAAATAACGAACTGAAAACCCCTTCTGAATTGGCCAGGAGGGGTTTTTTGTTCTTGTCTGGCACTTTTATTATCCTAATTTTGTGATCTAACCTAAGCATCCCAATGAGTGTACTAGTAAATAAAGACTCCCGAATAATTGTTCAAGGCTTTACCGGTTCTGAAGGATCTTTCCATGCAGGACAAATGATTGAATATGGAACTAACGTGGTCGGAGGGGTAACCCCAGGCAAAGGTGGCCAAGAGCATTTAGGACGACCAGTATTTAATACAGTGAAAGAATCCGTTGATAAAACGGGAGCCGATGTGTCCATCATATTTGTGCCACCTGCTTTTGCAGCCGATTCCATTCTTGAGGCAGTAGACGCAGGGATAAAAGTAATCGTAGCTATTACCGAAGGTATTCCGGTAAAAGACATGATGTTGGTAAAGAAATATGTCAAAGAAAAAGGAGTAACGCTTGTAGGACCGAATTGTCCAGGCGTGATCACTCCAGGCGAAGCAAAGGTTGGTATTATGCCGGGATTTGTTTTCAAGAAAGGACGGATAGGGGTAGTGTCTAAATCAGGAACGTTGACATATGAAGCTGCCGACCAAATTGTGAAAGCAGGTTTGGGGATTTCAACGGCTATTGGAATTGGTGGTGATCCCATTATTGGAACGTCAACAAAAGATGCGGTTGAAATGCTAATGAATGACCCCGAAACTGATGGTGTAGTAATGATTGGAGAGATTGGCGGTAACTATGAAGCTGTTGCTGCCCGATGGATCAAAGAAAGTGGAATCAAGAAGCCGGTTGTCGGCTTTATAGCCGGGCAGACTGCCCCTCCAGGTCGAAGAATGGGGCATGCCGGTGCAATTATCGGAGGAGCAGAGGATACTGCCGAGGCCAAAATGAAAATCATGCGTGAATGTGGCATACACGTAGCTGAGTCACCCGCCTTAATTGGCGAAACCATGTTGGCGGCCCTGGGCAAAAAATAATTTTTATCTACAAAAGATGATTTGCCAGATTGGCTAATTCGGAACGCTCGCCTTTCTCCAATGTGATGTGTGCATATAACTCGTGATCTTTTAGTCGGTCTATTAGATTGGACAATCCATTACTTTGCGAATCCAAATACGGAGTATCTATTTGATAAATATCCCCTGTAAAAATGATTTTTGTGTTCTCGCCTGCTCTGGTGATTATGGTCTTGACTTCATGGGGTGTCAGGTTCTGAGCTTCGTCAACAATAAAACAAATGTTAGAAAGGCTTCGTCCTCTTATGTAGGCCAATGGCGTAATGACTAGCTTTTCGAAGTTAATCATCTCACTAATCTTGCTGTACTCTTTATCGCCCTCTCCATATTGATTTTGGATGAACTTCAGATTGTCCCAAAGTGGTTCCATGTAAGGATTAATTTTTGATTTGATATCTCCTGGTAGAAATCCGATGTCTTTATTGCTGAGAGGCACAATAGGTCGCGCCAAATAGATTTGTTTGAATTCCTTTTTCTGTTCTAAAGCAGCGGCCAAAGCAATGAGCGTCTTTCCTGTGCCAGCCACACCTTGTATTGATACCAACTTTATTTCGGGTTTCAAAACAGCGTGAATGGCAAAAGCTTGTTCTGCGTTTCTTGGCTTTATACCATAGGCGTTCCTTTTTTCCACCTGCTCTACCATCCCGTTGGCTGAATTATAAAATGCCAGCACTGATTTTTTGCCACTCCTAAAGATGTAGTAGTGGTTTTTCATTGGAATTTCCCTACCCAAAATTTCCTCGGGAGGGCAGTAGCCTTTATCATAGAGCAGGTTGATTACATTAGGATCGACATCCTCCACAATAGTCTTGCCCGTATAAAGAGAACTTATGTTTTGAATTTTTCCAGTTGTATAATCCTCCGCTTGCAAGCCAAGGGCTTTGGCCTTGAGTCTCAGGTTTACATCTTTGGAGACCAGGATAACTTTTTTGTCTTTTTCTTCTTTCTGGAGAAGCAAGGCGGAATTTAGAATGCGGTGATCTGCCTTTTCTTCGTTGAAAATTTTATTGGCATCAGTTGTTCCATTAGCTCCAGTGTCCATCAACACTTTAAATGATCCTTTCCCCTTTCCGTTCAGCGGATTCCAATTGTGAAGCATTTGATCTTTGGCCAATTTATCAATCAGCCGGATAAATTCTCTTGCTTCAAAATTTTTGGTGTCGTTGCCCTTTTTGAAATTGTCCAGCT
>DATCZR010000284.1:0-4515 GCA_036525835.1 Cyclobacteriaceae bacterium | reverse complement strand
CGGATCGGGTGTAATGATCATCATCAGTTTGTGATTGAGCCAACACAAAATGCGCAGATACAGCTAGTAAGGCTATCCATATTCTTTTCATAATGTTATTATGCGTTATCATTGAATATATTATAATCTGTCATTGTATCCAAATCTATGGCCCCTTCAGGAAATGGGAAGTCAACAATGGCATGTGAATACTTTTGAATTATTTTTCTTGCACCACCCTCGTTAGCAAGCTGAAGAAGGGCATTAAAATAAAAGGCATCGAAAAGAGCCGGGACCCCTTGTACACCCGCATAGGTAGAGGCAATAATTAATTTTTTATTTGATGCAAATTGTTCGGTTAATCCAATCAGGTGTTTAGCTGTTAGGTGGGGTTGATCGCAAACTGAAATAATGACACCAGCTGATGTGGGAAGTCGACTGGCTACAAACTTTACTCCGGCCTTGATGGAGGTTCCCATACCTTTATCCCAATCGGGATTTGAAATTATTTCTACGGGTAAATCTTGAATTTCTTTTTTATGCACATTTTCGTTGGCACCCAAAACCACAACTACTTTTCCAGTATTGGACGAAAGGCATACTTCTGCTATTCTTCGAATAAGTGTTTTTCCACTGATGGAGAGCAATTGTTTGGATTGACCCATACGCGATGATGAGCCAGCAGCCAGAAGGAGGATGGGAATATTTCCTTGAGCTGCTTTTTCCATGTAGCGGACTTTAACCTCTTTTCTGAATGTCGATGTCTTCACTTCCCAGATAAACTTGCTTGAATACCTGATCGCTTAGTCGGTCTCGTTGGTGAATGGGGCCATTCCGGTATTTTAAAAATCCGCCTGATCGATGACTGAACTTGGATTGGATTTCTGCAATAATGGAAACGGTAATTTCATCTGGTGCCTCGGCTCCGATATCTAGCCCGATAGGAGAGTGAATCTTGGATAATTGTTCGTTGGTTAATTGTATTCCTTCCTGTTCAAACTCATCACGCATTTTGTCAAATCGTTTACGCGGACCCAGTATACCGATATAAGGTGTGTCACTATTCAATAATTTTTTGAGTACATCGCGGTCGTATTCATAGTTGTGCGACATCAGCACGCAAGCAGTATATGGGGTTATATTAAAATCACGATCAACAAACTGCCTTTCGCACAAGGAAAGCGTATCAGCGGAAGGGAAAAATATTGGGGCGATATGAGCAATACACTCATCGGTTACACTTACTTCCCATCCCAATGATTTTGCCAGCTGGCTTACGGGCCGCGCATCAAAGCCTCCTCCAAACAGAATAACGGAAATGGTTGGCTGAACCAATTCTATAAAGACCTCTACTTCACTTTGGACTCTATATGTTTTTGCCTCAGACTTATGGGTAGAGAACACGGCCTTCAGGTCTTTTTTTACAAGGCCATTAAGTTTTTCATTCGTGAATTCACTGGAAAGTTCTCCATCAATGTTGATAATCATTTTTTCTGCCACGCCTTCTCCCTTGAAAATGGTGGCCACACCTAAGGGTTTGGAGGTATGAATGAATTGGGTGAAAAGCGTTATCGGATTGTAAGCAGATTTCTGTTCAATAGGTTCAATAAGCACATCAATCACGCCATTGCACCCCAAACCGATTCCCAAATTCTGATTGCTTTCTTCGGTTGTATCATAAGTGACTGTCATGGCCACATTTTCTGTCATCACTTTTCGTGCTTTGCGCAAAGCATCACCCTCCAGGCAGCCACCACTTATGGATCCTACCCATTTTCCGTCTTCAAGAATCAGCATCCTTGCACCCGGACTCCGGTAAGATGAGCCTCTTACGCGAACCACGGTGGCCATTGCTGCCTTCTTGTGGGTAAAGTCCAGTTTTTGATATTCTTCTACGATCGTCTTGAAATCTTTCACTTAGCTAATTTAGTCGATTAACCTCAAATTGAGCTGCTGTATTAATGGCTTATTCTCTGGTGTGAGGGTAAAAAAGACACTTATTTTCTTTTTTTCGCACTCTATTATAAATGATCCGCGCAACTGATTTTCAGGAATAAGTTCTCCAACCGATTTGAGGGTACCAGCATTTTGAAAAATTTCATCAATTTCTTTTTTCCTCAGATCAAGCGGTTTGTCCATATAGAAGTTTTCAGCAAATAATTCTGATGACTCGCTCCAGTTCAGAAATAAATTAACGAGCTCGTCTTGTCTCTGTTTTAATATTTCGGAAACGGGTAATACTCGTGGTTTCAAGTTGGCCATTGACAGCAGGGTGTCCATTACACGGTCGTTGGGCAAACCTGGTGCTCCGTATCTTCTGTTGCTAAAAGAAACCACACCGATGCCATAGTCTGGAAAAATTCTCCATTCAGAACCATAACCGGGCAATCCGCCACTATGGGAAATGCGAACGATCCCTCTGGCATCCTTGCGCCAACCCAATCCATAGGAGTAACCGAAATCAAATGGTCCGTATTGATTAGTGGCAGGGGAATTGTCGTTCAATCGCCAAACCTGATGCATTTCTCGAATGGTACTTCTTTTTACCGGACCATCGTCCGGGTCGTTTCTGGCAGGCCATGCCGACAGGTGAAACGCCACATACTTGCTGAAATCTTCAATAGAACAAAACAATCCACCCATCGCGCCATAGGCTCCATCGTGCAAGATGGGTTCCGGCTGCCATTGGTCATTCACCCAATGATACCCCAGTGCCAGTTGATCTTCAGGAATTTCTGTGTATTCCCACTTGCTGTCATTCATGCCCAGCGGTTTGAGAATATTTTCGGTGATGTATTGTTGAAATGAAACACCTGAAACTTGCTTGATGATGTTGCCCAGCAGCGCAAATCCCAAGTTACTATATTCATAAGAGAGACCTGGTGCATTAGAAAAAGATATACCTTCCTTCACCAAATCAATTAGTTCTTGGTCTGTGTCGTCCAGTTGTCGATCGCCCCAGGGATTATCTTCTGGAAATCCTGCTGACATCGTGAGCAAATGTTGAATGGTGACAGCAGGAGCATCTGCAGTGAGGTATTGTATTTTACCCAATTCAGCAATGTATTGGTGGGCCGGATCTTGCAAACGGAGTTTACCCTCATCATGCAGCTTAAGAATAGCCATGGCGGTAAAACTTTTCGACATGGAAGCAATTCTATATAGTGTTTTGGTGGTGGGTTTAGCCTTTGTCTCCCGATTGGCTTCTCCATAGGTTCCGGTATGAATTAATTCTCCATCTGCGACAATTCCATATACAATTGAGGGAAAATGATATTTTTCAGCATACTCCTGAAAGATCTTATCCGCAATTGGAAAAGCAGCTTTCATTTTTTCCAATCGGTTGGCATCAGCAAAATAAGGGGGCAAGTAATCGGGTGAGCCCTGAATTTCAACGGGTGCAGATTCATGATTGGGTGATGGGCCGCAAGAAATTAGAGCAGCTAAAGCGGCAAAGACAAATATGGATGAATTCTTCATACCGTCAATTTAACCTCTTTCTCATAAATTGAGACAAAGGTTATTCCATCAACCGATCGTAAATATTCAGTATTTGTGAATCCCCGAAGCCATATATACCTTCCTGTTCAGAAAAAACCTGAAAAGCTTCCTCGAAATTATTGACTCCACTGTCCAAAATTTGTTTTAAGACCCTTTCAGGTCTACCGATCTGGTTTCCATCTGAACCCCTGTCGATTTGGGCTTTGCAAACCTCTTTCAAATGAGGAAATGAAGGTGAGATAGCATTTGACAGTTCGGAGAGCGTATTCATATCGGAGTTTGAGTAAGCTTTCCATAAGTCTTTACCCAATTCCAAATCGGCAGGAGTTAATTGGGTTTTGTTTGAAAAACAATTCAACAATTCTTTGGGAGACATTGGGCCGAAACCGTGCCATAACATTTTAGGATTCTTCACTATAGGGGAAACTCTATAAAGTTTAAGATTCTTTGCTGGAAGTAGGGTGAGCGTAAACCAGAAATTCAGCTGACAGAATAAGTCATGTTCAAACCAAAAATTAACCTCATCGCCATCTTGCAATTCCATTAGTTTTTCAAACTCAAAAACGACATCGTCAACGTAGTGGATATCACTTTCCGGGTACGTATTACTCAGATATTCCATCCTGTTTTCCCAAAATGCAGGAAGGGTATCGGTTTTGACAGGACCTTCAATCAGGCATTCCCTTATAATAACCACGGAACCTTCAAGCTTTCCTTTTGGAAAACTTTGCAACAGTGCCTCACCTGTTAAAACATGGTATATCATCTTATCTTGCCGCCTTAACTTCCTGGGGAAGAACAATCTCCCCTTTGTTGTCCCAGGAATTTCTGATGTAATTCAATACATCACTCACTTCCTGATCATTGAGTGGGAAACCCGCCATGAATCCATTGTAATTGATTCCATTGACTGTCATAGGGCCAATGGCGCCTTCTAACACCTGCTTTATCGCTCGCGTTTTATCTGCCTGTAAATAATCGGACTTTGCCAATGGAGGGTATACCCCTTCTATCCCCTCGCCATTTTGCAAATGA
>DATCZR010000283.1:0-32032 GCA_036525835.1 Cyclobacteriaceae bacterium | reverse complement strand
CGTCCTTTTACCCTTCCTGACTTCATCATCCCTTCATAATGCCTCATCAATAGATAACTCTCTATCTGTTGGAGCGTGTCTAAAACAACACCCACCAAAATCAACAGAGATGTACCTCCATAGAATTGAGCAAAATTTTGAGTCAGGCCGGCCCTCACCGCAAAAGCAGGAAGGATGGCCACAACCGCCAGCAAAATGGCGCCTGGAAAAGTAATTTTTGATAAAATATTATCTATAAACTCAGCGGTTTGTTTTCCGGGTTTTATCCCAGGCACGAATCCACCGTTTCGTTTCAAATTATCTGCAATGTCATTGGTAGGTACTGTAATGGCTGTGTAGAAAAAAGTAAACAGCAAAATCAGGATACCGAACAATAAATTGTACTGCCATGATGTAAAGTCAGCAAATGTGGACCCTACATAGGCACCAATATCGCTGTCGCGCCAAATACCTGCCACCAAAGGAGGAATGAACATCAAGGCTTGCGCAAAGATGATGGGCATTACACCTGCAGAATTAAGCTTTAATGGAATAAAATCTCTTTTTCCTCCATACAGTTTGTTGCCCACTACTTGTTTGGCATACTGCACCGGAATTCTTCTCGTAGCCTGCGTTAAGGCAATCACACCAACCACCACAAAGAATAAAGCCAACAATTCAATAATGAAAAGCAAGGCACCATTCATTCCTTTGGAATCAAGTTCCTGAAAAATGGCAGCAGGAAAACGAGATACGATACCAATCATGATCAACATACTGATACCGTTACCAATTCCTTTGTCGGTGATGCGCTCACCTAACCACATACAGAACATGGTACCTGAAACCAGGATGATGATTGAAGAAACAACCCAGAACATACCTGGATTAATAAGTGCCTCATCGTTAATGGTTGTCCTCAAATACCCGTATGACTGAGCCGCTGTAATGGCGATTGTCAATACGCGGGTAAACTGATTAATTTTCTTTCTTCCGCTATCCCCCTCTTTCTGCATTTTGGTGAAATGAGGAACAGCCACCGTAAGCAACTGCACCACGATAGAAGCAGAAATGTAGGGCATGATACCCAATGCAAAAATGGAAGCACGACTAAATGAACCTCCCAAAAAGGTATTTAACAAATCAAAAATTCCACCTTGATTACCAGCTAACAGATTGGGGTCCACTCCGGGCAACACAATATATGAGCCTAACCTGAAAATAATCAGGAAGCCGATCGTGTTTAAGATCCTTAACCTAAGATCCTCAATCGAAAAAATGTTCTTTATGGTGGTGAAGAATTTCTTCATCGTTTACACAGTTGTCGCTTTTCCTCCTGCACTTTCAATAGCCTTAACAGCGGTAGCTGAAAATGCATGTGCTTCTACATTTACTTTCGCTTTCAATTCACCCCTTCCTAATACCTTCACTTTATCATTCTTACCTACGATACCATTATCGATAAGCAATTGAATATTGATGTCTCCTGCCTTGGTCTTTCCAGCCAATCCTTCCAACGCATCCAGGTTTACACATTTGAAATAAACCTTGTTGTTATTGGTAAAGCCAAACTTAGGAACACGTCTTTGCAATGGCATCTGACCACCTTCAAATCCAATCTTCCTGCTGTAGCCTGAGCGTGACTTAGCACCCTTGTGTCCACGTCCTGCGGTAGTACCGCCAGAACCTTGTCCTCTGCCGAGTCGCTTATTGTTCTTTGTAGACCCTTCTGCCGGTTTTAATTCGTGTAGCTTCATCTTATAATTTGGTTACGCTCACCAAGTGATTCACTTTCTTTACCATACCCTGTATCTGCGGAGTGTACTCCACTTCAACTGTTTTATTCAACTTACCAAGACCCAATGACTTAATCGTCAACTGTTGTGTCTCTGGTCTTTTGATCATGCTCTTGGTCTGTGTAATTTTAACCTTTGCCATATCTTTTATCCGTTGAAAACCTTAGATAAGGTGATTCCTCTATTTCTTGCAATTGTATGCGCATCTCTCATTCCGGTCAACGCCTTGAAAGTTGCCTTTACCACGTTGTGCGGATTGGAAGATCCTTTTGATTTTGCCAATACATTATGTACGCCGGCGCTATCCAACACAGCGCGCATCGCACCACCGGCAATAACACCAGTACCGGCAGAAGCTGGCTTTAGCAACACAAATCCACCTCCAAATTTTCCGATCGACTCATGGGGTACGGTTCCTTTGATGATAGGCACTTTTACCAGGTGCTTCTTGGCATCATCGATACCTTTAGTGATGGCGTCTGTTACCTCGTTGGCTTTTCCTAAACCGTAGCCTACCACACCGTTTCCATCTCCCACTACTACGATAGCTGAAAAGCTGAATCTACGTCCACCTTTCACCACCTTGGCTACACGCTGTATCGCTACGACCTTTTCTTTAAGATCTATTTCGCTTGCCTTTACTGTACTGACGTTGCTCTGTGTCATTCTATTAAAATTTTAGACCTCCTTCTCTGGCACCTTCTGCCAAAGCCTTGATATTGCCATGATACAATGCTCCATTGCGGTCAAACACAATTGAGTTGATCCCCGTGGCAATTGCCTTCTCAGCTACTTTTTTTCCTACGTTCTTAGAAATCGTCAGGTTCACGCCACCTTTCTTATCTAATTCCACTGACGATGCCGCTGCAATCGTTACCCCTTTGGTGTCATCGATAACCTGGGCGTAGATCACTTTATTACTTTTGAAAACGGAAAGACGAGGTCTTTCGGAGGTACCCTTCACCTTTCTGCGGATACCCATTTTCAATCTTTTCTTTCTCTCTGTTTTTACACTTGGCATACTCTTAATTATTTAGAAGCCGCTTTACCTGCTTTTCTACGTACGAACTCACCAGTGAAGCGTATACCTTTTCCTTTATATGGCTCAACCTTACGCAGCGATTTTATTTTAGCCGCCACATGGCCTATTAGTTGCTTGTCAATTCCTTCCAAAATAATGGTTGGATTCGATCCTTTCTCTGTAATGGCCTGCACCTTCAATTCTGAAGGAACGGCAAAGAAGATACTATGGGAATATCCTACACTTAACTCCAACACGTTGGCCTGAGCCGTAGCTTTAAAACCCACTCCCACCAATTCAAGTTGATGCTTGTATCCAGTGTTTACACCTGTCACCATATTGGCAATCAGCGAACGGTACAAACCGTGCATCGCTTTGTGTCTTTTTTGCTCTGTAGGACGCTCAACCAATAGCTCGTCATTCTCCATCTTCACCTTGAAATCAGGATCAAGTACCTGGTGTAATTCTCCTTTTGGCCCTTTTACAGAAACCTTGTGATCACCTTCATTAAAAGTGATGCTCACACCTTTGGGAATTTGTACGGGATTTCTACCTATTCGTGACATCGTTATATATTAATGAACGTAACACAATACTTCACCACCCACATTCATTGCCTTAGCTTCCTTGTCGGTGATTACCCCTTTGGAAGTGGAGAGAATAGCTACACCCAGGCCATTTAGCACTCTGGGCAATTTCGCAGCCTCCTTATACTGACGCAAACCTGGCGAACTCACCCGCTTTAGGTTTGAAATCGCAGATTCTTTTGTTTCAGGATTATACTTTAATGCAATCCTGATCAGTCCTTGCTTATTGTCCGTTTCTTCGAACTTGTAGTTCAAAATATACCCTTTGTCAAAAAGCACCTTGGTTATCTCCTTTTTCAGGTTAGAAGAAGGCACCTCAACCACGCGATGGCGCGCCTTAATGGCGTTTCTCAACCGGGTTAAATAGTCTGCTATCGGATCTGTAATGTTCATATTCTATTTAAAAAAGCGAACCCGCCAAAAAACGGGGCTGCAAAGTTATCGATTCCTTTCCTTTATTCAAAAGCTGGATTCAAGCTTACCAGCTAGCTTTTGTCACTCCTGGTATCAAGCCATCAGAGGCCATCTGACGAAATTGATTACGGCAAATGCCGAATTTTCGCATATATCCTCTTGGTCTTCCAGTCAATTTGCAACGATTACGTATACGCACGCTCGAAGAACTTCTAGGAAGTTTATCCAAACCTGCCCAGTCTCCTGCTTCTTTCAGGGCTTTACGCTTTTCAGCATACCGTTTTACCAGGGCTTCTTTCTTTCTGTCTCTAGCTATAATGGATAATTTCGCCATCTGTTCTTAGTTATTTTTATTCACAAAAGGCATCCCAAATGCCTTCAATAATGCCAAACTCTCTTCGTCAGTCTTTGCTGTAGTCACAAATGTGATGTCCATCCCATTGATTTTAGTCACTTTGTCGATTGATATCTCCGGGAAAATGATCTGCTCTTTCACGCCCAGGGTATAGTTACCACGACCGTCAAATCCTTTATCACTTACTCCTTTGAAGTCACGAACACGAGGAAGGGCCACATTCATGATACGATCCATGAATTCAAACATGCGGTCGCCACGCAAAGTCACCTTGGCTCCAATAGGCATATCTTCCCTTAACTTAAAGTTAGATATCGCCTTTTTTGATTTGGTAGCTACTGCTTTCTGACCTGTGATGGTGGTAAGCTCTTCTACTCCGATGTCAACCAACTTCTTGTCTGCTACCGCAGCACCGATACCCTTATTGATGCAAATCTTTGTCATCTTAGGTACTTCCATGATTGACTTATACTGAAACTTTTCCTTCAAGGAAGGAACGATTTCGGTCAAGTATTTTTCTTTTAATCTAGGCGTTGCCATTACTTAATAAATTCTCCGGTTTTTTTAGAATATCTCTGAAGCTTGCCACTTTCGTTTAGCTTTCTACCTGTGCGTGTAATCTTGCCATCGGCAGGATTAACCAGCATCAGGTTGCTTACGTGCATAGCTGCTTCTGTTTTTTTGATACCACCTTCTGGCTTACTAGCTGAAGGCTTCTCGTGCTTAGTCACCATGTTGATACCTTCAACAATGGCGCGTTGCTTCTCCAGGAATAGTTCAAGAACCTTTCCTTCTTTTCCTTTATCGTTGCCCGCCAATATTTTTACTGTATCACCCTTACGGATGTGCATTTTTGGCTGCTGGTTAAATCTTCTTTCCATAGCTTATAGTACTTCTGGGGCCAATGAAACAATTTTCATGAACTGCTTTTCTCTGAGCTCACGAGCAACAGGTCCGAAAATACGGGTACCCCTAGGCTCGTTTTGCGCATTCAACAGAACAGCAGCATTTTCTTCGAAACGGATATAAGATCCGTCCTTTCTCCTGATTTCCTTCTTGGTTCTTACCACTACAGCTTTAGAAACAGTTCCTTTCTTTACCTGGCTGGAAGGAATTGCTGACTTAATAGAAACCACAATGGTATCTCCTACTGACGCATAGCGTCTTTTGGTTCCCCCTAATACATGAACACAGAGAACCTCTTTTGCTCCGCTGTTGTCAGCCACTTTTAATCTTGATTCGGTCTGTATCATGTTATTTAGCTTTTTCTACAATTTCTACCAGTCTCCACCTTTTGTTTTTGCTCAACGGGCGGGTTTCGCTTATGCGAACCGTATCTCCAATGCCGGCTTCACCTTTTTCGTCATGCGCCATCAACTTGGTTGTTTTTTGCATGAACTTACCGTAGATCGGGTGCTTCACCTTTCTGTTAACGGCAATGGTTATGGTCTTCTCCATTTTATTGCTGGTGACCGTACCTACTTTTTCTTTTCTCTGATTCCTTTCCATTGGAAATTACTTTTGAAGTTCTCTTGCTCTCAATTCTGTTTTCAAACGAGCCACCAATCTTCTGGTGTCTTTGATCTTCAACGGGTTTTCGATAGCAGAAATCTGGTGAGCAAATTTCAATTTGCGCAACGCTTCCTGCTCGCTTCCGATTTTTTCCTTGAGCTCGTCTATATTAAATGCTTTTATCTCCGTGTTTTTCATTGCCTTATTTGATTGCCGCAGCCTCTACGTAGTCTCTGCGTACGGTAAATTTTGTTAAAATTGGAAGCTTACCTTCTGCCAGGCGTAAAGCTTCTTTAGCAGTAGCCATATTTACCCCTCCAGCCTCAATCAAAATGGTACCTGGCTTAATAACGGCCACCCAATATTCAGGAGCACCTTTACCTTTACCCATCCTAACCTCTGCAGGCTTTTTGGTAATGGGCTTGTCAGGGAAAATGCGGATCCACACCTGACCTTCACGCTTCATGGCACGGGTTACAGCAACCCTGGCTGCCTCCAACTGACGCGCAGTGATCCAACCACCCTCAAGGGCCTTCAAACCAAATGAACCGAATGCAATGGAATGACCACGAGTTGCCAATCCTTTTACACGGCCTTTGTGCATTTTTCTAAACTTGGTACGCTTCGGTTGTAACATGTTTGCTACCTGTTATTAATTCCTACTTATTTTTTTCTTCTTCTATCTCCACCTCTTTCGCCTCCGCGATCAGGTCTATCACCACGGCCACGGCCTCCACCTCTTCTGCGATCAGGAGGGCCACCACCCATCTGCTTATCTCCGCCTGCATTGCTCACCATGCCTACGTTAGGCGATAAGTCACGCTTGCCAAAGATTTCTCCTTTAAACACCCACACTTTAATTCCAATTTTACCGTATACGGTCTGTGCTTCAGACACCGCATAATCAATGTCAGCACGAAGTGTATGCAAAGGAATTCTTCCTTCTTTGTATTGCTCGGTGCGGGCCATCT
This sequence comes from Cyclobacteriaceae bacterium, assembly GCA_036525835.1. Taxonomy (GTDB): domain Bacteria; phylum Bacteroidota; class Bacteroidia; order Cytophagales; family Cyclobacteriaceae; genus ELB16-189. The sequence goes on along the minus strand of DATCZR010000283.1, from coordinate 25,397 downwards.
CTGCTCCACCCAAGCGACCAGACAACTTCACTTTTATTCCTTCTGATCCTACCCGCATGGCCGAAGCAATCGCTTGCTTCATTGCTCTACGGAATGCAATTCTCGCTTCCAGTTGCTGTGCGATAGACTCGCCTACCAATTTGGCATCTAACTCAGGACGTTTGATTTCAAAAATATTAATCTGAACGTCTTTGTTGGTCAGCTTCTTTAATTCCTCTTTGATCTTGTCAACCTCTGTTCCTCCTTTTCCAATCACAACACCAGGACGGGCTGTGTGTATGGTTAAGGTGATACGCTTCAAAGTGCGCTCAATCACCACCTTGGAGATACCTCCTTTAGGAATACGTGCATTTACATACTTCCGGATTTTCTGATCTTCAACCAGTTTGTCTGAGAAGGTGTTCCCTCCAAACCAGCTTGAATCCCATCCGCGGATGATTCCAAGTCTAAAACCTACCGGATTAACTTTCTGTCCCATTTATTCCTTTGTTTCTTTTTTGGTTGACTTTTTCTTAGCAGCTTTTTTCTTCGCTGGCTTTTCCTTCTTCTCGGCAACAGGCCTTTCAGTTTGCTCAGCAACAGGTTGCATGCTGTCAACCACTAGTGTTACATGGTTTGATCTCTTTCTGATTCTGTGCGCACGTCCTTGAGGTGCTGGTCTCAGGCGTTTCAACTGACGGCCACCATCTACAAATATTTCTTTTACATATAGATCAGCTTCCTCCAGCTTCGCATCTGCATTCTTTATGGACCAGTTGCTGATGGCTGACAATAATAATTTCTCCAGCTTGTCTGAAGAATACTTAGCCTCGTACTTAAGCATATTCAGGGCTTGATTTACCCTTACGCCTCTGATCATGTCAGCTACCAATCTCATCTTACGAGGAGAAGTAGGAACATCCTTTAAGTAAGCTGTTGCCGGACCTGACTTAGCTGCCTCCTTGATGGCGGCTAACTTGGCTCGCTTTGCTACTGATCTTTTTGTCTTTTTTACTGTTTCTTCCATGACAGATTAATGCCTAAGCATCTTTTCTATTACCTGAATGTCCTTTAAATACCCTTGTCGGAGAAAACTCTCCTAACTTATGTCCAACCATATTTTCGGTCACATATACCGGAATAAATTTATTCCCGTTATGCACTGCCAAAGTATGACCTATTAAATCCGGTGTAATTGTAGATCTTCTGGACCATGTTTTGATCACAGACTTTTTTCCTGTTTGTTCCATCGCCTCTACTTTTTTTGCTAGACGAGCATCCAGGTATGGACCTTTTTTTATTGACCTTCCCATTATTTCTTCCTTCTTACGATGATTAGACGATCTGAATATTTCTTCGGATGACGAGTTTTCTTGCCTTTGGATATCAATCCATTGCGTGATCTTGGATGACCTCCGGTTGCTCTACCTTCACCACCACCCATTGGATGATCTACCGGGTTCATAGCTACTGGCCTTGTCCGTGGTCGAATACCTCTCCAGCGATTGCGACCAGCCTTTCCCTGACTTTCGTTCATGTGGTCAGGATTTGAAACGGCTCCTATCGTCGCCATGCAGTTCACCAACACATTTCTCATCTCACCTGATGGCATCTTCAAGGTAGCATAAGCTCCTTCACGCGCCACTAACTGCACAAACACACCTGCACTTCTGGCGATTGACGCACCTTTACCGGGCTTTAATTCTACGTTATGAACGATTGTACCTAATGGAATTTTGCTCAGCGGCAAAGCGTTACCTACTTCCGGAGGCACACCTTCTCCTGAAACGACAGTCTGGCCTGCCTGAAGCCCTTGAGGTGCCAAGATATAAGTCTTTGCTCCATCCGCATAATATAATAGAGCCACACGTGCTGTACGTGTTGGATCGTATTCAATGGATTTTACGGTAGCGGGTACATCAAATTTGTTTCTTTTGAAGTCTATCAAGCGTATTTTCTGCTTATGGCCTCCACCGATGTAGCGCATGGTCATTCGACCTTTATTGTTACGCCCTCCGCTCTTCTTTATAATAGATACCAACGATTTCTCAGGGCGACTCTCCGTAATATCGTCAAAGCTGGGCGCCATGCGGTGCCTGCTTCCTGCTGTCATTGGTTTAATTTTCTTTACCGCCATCGCTATCTGATATTAAACGTTGCTATAAAAATCAATTACCTCTCCCTCAGCCACTGTGACGATGGCTTTCTTGTAGCTTGGTGTGCGCCCAGAAAGCACACCCGCCTTTGTGTAACGAGACTTGTATTTTCCCATCACATTAATGGTATTCACTTTCTCTACATTCACACCGTACATTTTTTCAACTGCGATCTTGATCTCCACCTTGTTGGCGTTGCCATCAACCAGAAATCCATACTTACCCTTTTCGTTAAGGGCAGATATTTTTTCAGTAACCAGGGGTTTTTTTAAAATGCTCATCGGATTACTGTTTGTTTAAGAGGTTACTTATCAATTCCACACCGCTTTCAATTAAAATAACCTGATCCGCGTTCATTACATCATAGGTATTGATCTGATCTGCTGTGATTATCTTGGTGTTGCGGATGTTTCTTCCGGAACGCACGATGTTTTGCTTATTCTCAGACAAAACCAGCAGCGTCTTCTTATCGGCAACAGCAAGTGCGCTCAATAGAGAAATGTATTGCTTGGTTTTTGGTGTCTCAAAGTCGAAATCTTCCAGAATAGCAATTGAGTTGTCTTTTGCTTTGTAAGCTAGGGCCGACTTACGAGCCAAATCCTTAACTTTTTTATTAAGCTTGAAGGAATAGTCGCGAGGACGAGGACCAAACACACGTCCACCACCGCGGAACAAAGGGTTCTTAATATTACCTGCACGAGCACCTCCTGTTCCTTTCTGCTTTTTCAGCTTCTTGGAAGAACCTTTAATCTCAGCACGCTCTTTTGATTTGCTAGTACCCTGACGCTTGTTGGCCAGAATGCTTTTCACATCCAAATAGATGGCGTGGTCGTTGGGCTCGATTCCGAATATTTCGGAAGAAAGACTCACTTTGCGACCGGTGTCTTCACCGCTATGTTTTACAACAGCTAAGTCCATTACTTTTCAAGTATAATTGTTGAGTTCTTGGCGCCTGGGACAGGTCCACTAACTAATATCAAATTCTGCTCAGGAAGGATTTTGACAACGCGAAGGTTCAATACCTTAACACGATCTCCACCGGTTTGGCCGGCCATCTTCTTGCCCTTAACGACACGTGATGCAAATGAAGCGTTTCCAAGTGATCCGGGTGCTCTCAATCTGTTGTGCTGACCGTGGGTTTGACCACCAACACCCGCAAAACCGTGACGCTTTACCACACCTTGAAATCCTCGACCTTTAGAAGTGCCAATGGCATCTAACCAGTCGCCTTCACTAAATATATCCTCAATCTTTATTTCCTTACCCAATTCTACCATGCCATCATACTCTGCTCTGAAATCCCTGAATTCGGCAAGGAATTTCTTAGGTGTGGTGCCGGCTTTCTTAAAGTGTCCGATCATAGGCTTGGTTGCATGCTTCTCTTTACGCTCGCCATAGGCAAGCTGTACAGCTCTGTATCCATCCGTCTCTACGTTCTTCACCTGTGTAACTACGCAAGGACCAGCCTCTATCACAGTTACAGGTATGTTTTGACCATCTTGGCCATACACACTGGTCATTCCGACCTTTTTTCCAATTATTCCAGGCATGCCTAAAACCTATTTTGCTTGTTTCTGAGTCGTTTTGCGGGTTTCTCCACGCAAAAAGGACTGCAAAGATATGAACTATAAAGTAGTTACCAAATGGGGGTTTCAAAATTTTGAATATGAATTAGAAACGCCCTTTTTTGCCCTTTTTAAAGGCTAATTTGGCACTCTTAAAACGGCCTAAATGAGCCTAAAATTTACCCTTTAAAAAGAGCTTGTAAACAACCGTGAGAACTTACCAGACCAACCTATTTTAGTAAATCATGATGAGCTTAAATTTTAGATCCTGGCAAGTTTATTTGATCGGGCTGATCTTATTCTTTTTGTTGTTGCTGAATATTGCCACTGGAAGTGTCTCTATATCAATAGGCAACGTGATTAACGCGCTTTTTGAAGGTCCAGAAAACACGACATTATACTCCAATATCATCTGGCAATTAAGGGTGCCCAAAGCCATAACCTGTATTGTGGCAGGTTCAGCCCTGGCTATTGGCGGTTTGTTAATGCAAACTTTGTTTCGAAATCCACTTGCCGGACCTGATGTACTTGGCCTGAGTGCTGGCGCAAGTCTGATGGTGGCCTTCGTTATTTTAGTTGGATCATCTGCTCAGGTGTATTTACCTGCAGTTAACCCGTGGTCGCTTGCCTTGGCAGCCAGCCTTGGCAGTGGAGCCATCTTCCTAATAGTAATATCGGTAGCCCATCGGGTAAGAGACAACACCTCCTTACTTATTATCGGACTCATGATAGCGGCTGCCTCAGGTTCAATAGTAAGTGTACTCCAATTTCTAAGCAAAGCTCAGGATCTGCAGTCTTTCATCATCTGGACGTTGGGAAGTGTAGGTGGCACCAATTGGGAGGAGATATTAATATTAAGTCTTCTTTTGTTGGTGGGGATCACTATTTCGTTGGGCTCAATCAAATCGCTGAATGCATGGTTACTTGGAGACAATTACGCACTGAGTCTGGGGGTTAATCTAAAGCGATCAAGATTTTGGATCGTATTAGCGACAAGCCTACTCACTGGGAGCGTAACCGCCTTTTGCGGCCCGATCGCTTTTGTGGGTTTGGCGGTGCCCCATTTGATCAGACTTTTGCTGCCAACAACCAACCATAAAGTTTTGTTGCCTATGGTTATGGCCGGGGGTGCTTCACTTATGCTATTATGTGATGTGTTAGCGCAATTGCCTGGTAGTTCCAATGTGTTGCCCTTAAATGCTGTGACCTCCATAATTGGAGCACCCGTAGTAATCTGGGTGGTCATGCGAAGTAAAGGAATAAAAATGTAGCCATGATAGCATCCGTTCCACTTTCAACTCATCAACTAGCCATTGGCTATCCTGGACCAACGGATCACGTTTTACTTAAAGACCTGAATCTTTCCCTTCACTCCGGTCAACTGGTGTGCTTTATGGGACCCAATGGCATCGGCAAGAGCACATTGATAAGAACATTGTCGGGGGCACAACCTCCGCTGGCCGGCCAGGTGATTGGTGCCGGCAACAAAACCATAGCCGTGGTGCTGACAGATAAGGTAAGCGCGGGCAACATGACTGTGAGAGATTTGGTGAGCTACGGGCGTTATCCTTACCTGGACTGGTCTATTTCAATGAAACAGGAAGACATAAATAAAATTGACGCATCGGCAAATCAGGTGCGCATTGGTCATTTGATGGATAAACCGCTTTACGAACTCAGTGACGGCCAACTTCAAATGGTTATGATTGCGCGGGCCCTGGCTCAAGACACTCCGGTTCTACTTTTAGACGAGCCCACCGCCCATCTGGATTTGAACAACAGACTCGAAATTATGAAGCTGTTGAGAGGCCTGGCTAAGGATACCAATAAAGCCATCTTGGTTTCCACTCATGAATTAGATTTGGCACTCCAAACTGCAGATTTAATCTGGTTGGCCACGGCACAAAAGTCGATTCGAATAGGAATCCCGGAAGACCTGGTGCTTGATGGCACTTTTGATGAAGTCTTTCAATTCAAGGGATTTGACTTAAAGACTGGAAAGGTGCAACAGGAGCCCTACCGAAAAGTAGGTGTACAATTAAATGGTGAAGGGCACATTTATTTATGGACCAAAAACGCGCTCGAGAGAAATGGGTATCATCTCGAAAAAGAGTCCTTAATAAAAATTGAGGTAAAAACTGGAGAGGAGTATTCCTGGATCGTCTCTATTGGGAGAGGCCCAAAACAAAATTTTATTTCAATCAATGATCTATTGAGCTTTGTGCTTTCAAATCAATAGTCGATCTCTTCATCTCCATCTTTATAATCTAAATAGTAAATGATGAGGTTACACATCTCGCTGGTTGAACTCCATCCGTAGCCAATGTTGCGAGATGGAGAAAATGGATTGGCTTTGTTGTCGGAGGTATTGTCATATTGTGCCTCCACTCTGATATAAGAGCCAGCCGGTATCTTAATCAACTTCTCGTATTGATAAGTCATCTGCCAATTAAAATCCCATTCATTAATTCTGATCAACGGAATGGACTCTCCCGTTGGTGTCTCCGCGGTGGCTTTAAAGTTCTTGCCGATAAAATGCATGTGAGGCAACACGGAAATAATCGACATATCCTTAGGAACTCTATAATTTATGAAAAACGTAGGCGTGGTTTCTGCAAAAATATAAAAAGGTTGGTTCACAATGTCCACCTCACGAAGGGTAAGGGTCTGAACAATTCGCTCCACTTTAACATCTGAAAAAAAGAAGTTAATGGTGGATTGATCTTCCTGTTTAATGGAAGAGGGTGAATAGTGCATATTCAGGATAAGGTCCGTGTCTTTATATAATAGCTTACCGGAACCAGGCGGAAAGAAAATATTATCATTGCCAGGAACCCAACCATATAAAAACTCATCAACCAATGGCGTCTTTTGAAATTGCTTAACACGAGGATCTAACTCAGACATGCCATCGATAGCCCTGATGTCATTGGTCGTATCCGTCATTATTCTGCTATGATGAACTTGTCTTCTGTTGCCTGGAATAAATTCTATGGCAGAAACATACTTATCTTCATTCAAGTTAGTTGGGATAGAGAAAAACCTAAATTCCTCAATAGACTTATCCGGAATGGTAAATGGCTTTTGCATGGATACGCTCAAATCAGGTTTACTTGCCGATTCAGCTGACGGGGCTAAGTCCAATTTTCGCTTTGACTTCTTCCCTTTTGGCATACCGTCCTTTACCCATTGTTGAATCAACTGGATTTCCTCCTGCTTCAACAATCGCTCGTTTCTAAAATGCTGAAATGTTGGATCCGCTTTCCATGGCGGCATGTATTTAGTTTTAGTAACATGGGCAATAAAGTTTCCTTTGGCCGACACTTCATTGTAAGACTGCAAACTGAAAGGGCCAATACCGCCAGGCTTGTGGCAAGAAGCACAATTATTTATGATAATCGGCTCGATGAGCTGATAATAAGTGACTGTTTGTGCAAACACTCCACTCCCAACCATTACAAATGCAAATATTATCGACCGCATTAATCAGGGATGATTTTGATGATCCATCATCATATCACGAGGCATCTCGATAAAGCATCCGATTGCTTCCGTTTTGCTAATGGACGGAGTCTTACCTTTAGCTACCGCGGACAGTGCATCGATCAAATAATTCTCAGTTGTGTTAAGACGTGATTTTCCTAATTCATAAAACCAGTTATCAATCGCTCCCTGGTATTGCAGGTGAAGATCTTTATCCAACAAAAAAACCTCAGGTGTAACCGTAGCCCCCAGATGTTTGGCCAGTGCCATTTCATCGTCACTCAACAAAGTGAATTCAATTTGATACTCTTTTTTAAAAGCCTTAACCTCTTTTACAGAAAACTGCATGGGAAACACACCATAGAATGCTGTGGTAGGTTTAAATTCTTCAACTATTTCCCTGATTCTGGAAATGTACTTCTGCGTAATGGGGCAGTCTGTCCCCAAAAATAATATGACCGTATTCTTTTCGCCCGAATCAATAGAAGTGGTTTTATTTTTTATGTCCTTTAGCTTGACAGCTGAAAGATCATGAGACAATTGACCATTGACAGTAACGAAAACGGCAAATAATAAAACAAAAATTAAAAGCTTCGCCATATTCCTTTATGAAGTTATGTATTCCAATACGTTGTGTCAAATGACCTGTATCAGGTCTTAGATTCTCTCGACGCCCAATCCAGGCTTGTCATTGCAATACATCACTCCATCTTTCAGTATAAACCCACCTTTCACAACATCCATGCCTAAATCCAGGCTTCCATCTAAATCAATGTATTTTGTATTAGCGCAAGCAAATGCGGCATGCAACCCGGCCGTAATGCTGACAATGCTTTCTTCATTACAACCCCAAAATAAATCCACACCTTCCAATGCAGCAATATCCGCAATCTTCAATGCCTGACTTACACCTCCGCATTTCATTAACTTGATATTAAAAATACCTGAAGCTCTTGGCGGCTTGATTAGTTCAATGGCATCCTTTGGAGAGATCAATGATTCATCCGCTGCAATTACCTGACGAATCTCCTCAGGCAACCTTTTCATTTCATCAATTGCTTTTGCTTTTAATGGCTGCTCGATTAATTCAATATTGAGATGTTTCGTTCTATTATAGAACTCGATGGTCTTCTCTGCATTGTAACCTTGATTGGCATCAATGCGAATGGTGAATCTGCCGCCAAACTTTTCGCGTAGCTTAACCATTCGTTCAATATCCTCTTCTAAATCTATTCCCAATTTTACTTTAAGTACACTGAAACCACGCTTGCCATAATCCTCCGCTTCTTTTAATGTCTCCTCCACATTCATGATGCCAATGGTATTGCTGGTAGGCATCGACTTGATTTTCTGGCCCAGGTACTTGACCAGGGGTATGCCTAACTGTTTTGTAAAAGCATCATGTACGGCAATATCAAGTGCCGCTCTGGCGGCTGGATTCTTTGGCAACTTTTCCCAAATCTCATATGTTAGTTGATTAATCTCACGAATATCCTTCCCAATCAGAAATTGGATGTTCTTTTCCGCCAAGGCGTTCATGCAGGCGTCCAGCGTTTCACCTGTCACATAGTCGCTTGGGTTTCCAGCACCAATCCCTGTAGTGCCATCTTCCAAAACGATCTCCACAAAACCACTGTGAACCTCATCGGTTGTTTTATAGGCAATGGTGTATGGTTTGGTGTTGTTAAGGTTCTCTCTCCAGACTTTAATATCCTTAATGCGGGTCATCGGTTAATGATTAGAATTAAATATTAGTTATTTCTCAACGGCTGCTTTTTCTATCAACTTCTCAAAGACAGGAATCAACTTTTCAACTCCATCTTCCAATGGCAAGATCACCGGAATACTTAGTTGCTTTTCATATTGCGCGGCATAATCACGTGCTGCCTGTTGTTCCATTTTGGCGGTGTTGATGGTAAGAGCCACCGTATCCGCTCCATACATTTTGATCAGTGCAATTTCATCCTTAGGATCGGCAATGTAGGCGGGATAAAACTCCATGTCTTTGTACTGTTTACGGGCTGGGTTGTGTTGTAGCACCACAGCGTTTGCCTCGCATGAAACGATCCATTCAGCACCTGCTGGTCCGCTTGGGTTGCGCAAAGACGATTGCCCTTCAATGAATATGATGTCGGGTTTCACTTCATCCCAACACTGCACGATGGCGTGCTCCATTTCTCCCGAAATAAAATCGTTGAGTGTAGAGTCAAAAACCAAACCGTACGTAGCTCCTTGCATCCAGCCGGTTTGTCCGGTATAAATCATTTCAGCTTTGTATCCAGCATCCCTCATTGCCTGTACAAGAAATCGTGTTGTCGTTCTTTTACCTAATGCACAGTCGGTGCCCAACACGGCAACTTTGGGGCACTTAACATTTCTTATTTTTCCTGACCAAAAGTGAAGGTCTTTGAATTTTTTAGGTTTACGCACATCAATGATTTCCAATCCATTTTCTTTAGCCAGGTTCGCCAATTCGTGAATATCAGAAATGTATTCATGCAATCCGTTAATTAAGCCGTATCCATGTTCCAGGGCTTCTTTAAGCATGACACGAAGTGTCTCAGGAATTACCCCACCCTTGGTGGCCACACCAATAATACAACAGACAGCCTTTTCATTGCAGCCGGAAGCAAACTCTGGGATAGAGCCAAATATAGGAATGTTCCTTTTCTTCCCATCCAGAACCTCACCGGCATCCTTGCCTGCGTTCTTGCTATCTATCACACCCACAATGTTGAATCTTTCAGTTCCTCTAATAAGACCGTGTGCCGTTTTACCACTGCTGGTATCCAAATACCCCGCAGTTACAATTATGGCATTTTTCTTTTCCATCTAAAGAAATTTTAAAGGCCGAAAGTCGGTAATTCTATTCGATTAAAAAAAGAGCTTTACACGAGAAGCTGGCGCTATTTTTCTGGTTCATCACATAAATATCCGCCATATCTGGATATCCCTTGTGTGAGAATTTGGCATGTTTTGAATCTGGCCAACTTTTTGCAAATACCCAGCAAACAATTAATTGTAACTTTGTAAAATCGAACTTAAACCTATGTTTATGCGATACTTAATAATATTGTTCATCGTAATAGCGGTCATGCCAACTTTAGGTCAATCCATAGTTGGCACCTGGCAATTGACCGATCAGAAGCCATGCATCGAACAGCAGATAGAATTGAGCGAAACCGAAAAAGAGCTACTTCCCAACTTCGGCTCCTCGAATCAATCAATAGCTGCGCTCATTAACTTTGACGAGAAAGGAAAAGGAAAAACAGGCATTTACTCTGAGGGCCGTAAAAAGTCAAAAGACAAAGAGTCTATTGAATACCGACTGTCGGGTGGCGAACTTCAATTTCTGGATAGGAAATCTGGAATCATCAAGGAGCGTTTTGTTATTGACGAGCTTACTTCGGTAAAATTGCAACTCCATCGTGTAGATCGCGATTGTGAAATAAGAACTTATATTAGAGTGGAGGAAAGATGACCGAAGCGGTAGAAGCCAAACGAGACATTCGTAAACTTAAACTGGACGAACTCAAAACATTTTTTGTTGAGCACGGTGATAAGCCATTTCGTGCTCAGCAAGTGTATGAGTGGCTTTGGCAAAAATCGTGTAAGGACTTTGACCAAATGACAAATATTTCCCTGGCAACCAGGGAACTACTCAAAGCTCATTTTGTCATCAATCATATTCACGTGGATAACATGCAGCGAAGCGAAGATGGCACCATTAAGAATGCTGTAAAACTGCACGATGGATTAATTGTGGAGTCAGTTCTGATCCCTACAGAAAAAAGAATTACTGCTTGCGTTTCTTCTCAAGTGGGTTGCAGTCTGGACTGCAAATTTTGTGCAACTGCCCGACTTAAACGAATGCGCAATCTCAATGCGGATGAAATCTATGATCAGGTAGCCGCCATCAAGGAGCAGAGCGAATTATTTTTTAGCAGGCCATTAACCAATATTGTATTTATGGGGATGGGCGAACCACTACTTAATTATAATAATGTCATTTCAGCCATTGATAAAATTACTTCCCCGAAAGGACTGAACATGGCCCCCAAAAGATTGACGGTTTCAACTGTGGGCGTAGCTAAGATGATCAAGAAAATGGCGGACGATGAAGTGAAATTCAATCTGGCTGTTTCCCTACATGCTGCTATCAATAAAACAAGATCGTCCATTATGCCAATTAACGATACCAATTCGCTGGAAGAATTGGCCGAAGCGATTAAGTATTGGTACGCCAAACGAAAGAAAAAAGTCACCTATGAATATGTAGTTTGGAAAGGCATCAATGATGATCTGGAACATGCCCAGGCATTACTAAAATTCTGTAAACACGTGCCATCCAAAGTAAATCTGATAGAGTACAACCCTATTGAAGAGGATGGCTTCAAGCAAGCCAGCGATGATGCCTTGCGCATGTACCAGGAATTATTGGAAAGCAACGGCATAACTGCGCGTATTCGCAAAAGCCGTGGCAAAGATATTGATGCCGCTTGCGGGCAATTGGCTAACAAGAGCTGAGTATGAATGCTGGCTCTGGAATCCAGATACTAGCATCAAGAATCCAGATGCCCATTCACAAATTTCTTACCTTGAGCACATGGAAGCTACAGTACAACCTGAAGAAAAGCATTTTCAATCGTCCGCAATGTCAGCGACTTTGTGATTGGTATGAGCGACGGCTGAAATTGCAGGTGGATCCATCGCCATGGGACTAGGCGGATATCTGGCTGGTCACACAGAAATTGAGCATTACGAAACGGAGGAAAAAAGAGAATACGAGGAAATTGAAAAATTCCACAAAGTAGAAATAGCAGAAACAAAGGAAATATTTGCAGAATACGGACTGGATGAAACTACACAGGAGAAGATAGCCCGTGAGATGGCCAAGCATCCAAAAAAATGGGTGGACTTTATGATGCAATTTGAGTTGGGCTTGGAGAAGCCTGACAAATACAGAACCCGACAAAGCGCATTGGTTATTGTATCGAGCTATGTATAAGGTGGAATTGTGCCACTAAGCGCCTACTTCTTTACCGATTCACCTAATGTTGGTCTGATCTATTCAAGCATCATCCCCATTATTTGCCTTGTCATTTTCGGTTTGATCAAAAGTAAATTCACAGGTCAGCCATTATTTAAAGGTGCGCTTCGTGTTACCGTGGTTGGAATTGCCGCAGCAGGAGCAGCCTTTATTATTGCCAAGATGATTAGCTAGATCCGCTAGCATGAGTTTTGTCATTACAATGTACTAGCGCTTTACGCAACTTGCGCTCATTATAAATTCAAATTTAATGAGTGAAGGAAAATTCCACCCCGAGACTTTGATGATGTCATATGGTTATAAGCCAGCCTTATCTGAAGGAGCCATAAAATGTCCGATTTTTCAAACCTCCACGTTTGTATTTAAAAATGCGGAAGAAGGCAAAGCTTTTTTTGAAGTGGCCTACGGACTTCGTGATAAAAAGCCTTCTGAGGAACTTGGGTTGATTTATAGTAGAATTAATAATCCGGATCTGGAGATTCTTGAAAACCGACTTTGTCTGTGGGATAAAGCCGAAGATTGTGCCGTTTTTGAAAGTGGTATGTCAGCCATAACTACGGTACTGCTGGAGTTTCTAAAACCCGGTGATTTACTTTTGCATAGCGGACCTTTGTATGGAGGAACGGATCACTTCATTAATCATTTCTTAACCAAAATTGGTGTTACGCCACTTGAGTTTCACGCAGGTCAATCCAAAGATGAAATACTTCAATCAATTAAAGACAGTGGAATGGCTGACAAGTTAAGCTTCATATACATTGAGACTCCTGCCAACCCGACCAATGCGCTGATCGATATCGGAGTATGCAAGGCGATTGCAAATGAGTTCAGCAATGGGGAGAAGCGAGTTTATGTAGCTGTTGATAACACGTACATGGGCCCTCTTTGGCAGCATCCACTTCAATTGGGCTCAGATTTTTCTTTGTATTCCGCGACCAAGTACATAGCAGGACATAGTGATGTAATTGCTGGCGCCTGCTGCGGAGCTAAAGAAGTAATGACCCGGGTAAAAACGTTGAGGACATTCCTTGGCAATATGGCGGGACCCTGGACAGGATGGTTATTGTTGCGGAGTCTGGAAACACTGAAGGTACGGATGGAAAAGCAGGCTTCTAATGCTGAAAAGGTAGCTGACTATCTTTTTTCTCATCCCAAAGTTGAAAAAATATACTATCTTGGAAATATCTCTTCAGCTGATAAAATTCAATTCGACATTTTCAGAAAACAATACAGCTCGGCTGGTGCCATGGTATCCTTTGATGTGGTTGGAGGTGAAGCTCAGGCATTTCGATTCTTAAATGCGTTGAAGCTCATCAAACTGGCGGTAAGCCTGGGGAGCACAGAGTCTCTCGCTGAGCATCCAGCATCTATGACCCATGCGGGTGTGGATCCGGCTTACAGGATGAAAATGGCTATTTCTGAAAAAATGATCCGCCTCTCAGTTGGCATTGAGCATATTGATGATATCATCTGGGACATCGATCAAGCCTTGGCAAAGGCATAGATTCTATTTTTTACTAGCGTTGAATAGCTTTTCCTTTTCGTCTGAACTAAGACTTTCGTAACCTCTTTCAGATATCTTATCCAGAATCGCATCAATTTCGTCCTGACTTGCCTTCGAAGCTCGTTTATTTTTCTGGGCGGATTTTACTTGAGGTTCGCTCTTCCTATAGGACACTTTTACTTTAGGTCTAGGTCGGAATAAATCCTTGAGCCAGTCAATAGTAGAGGTAATCCATCCACCCCAGTTGATGCCGACTTGCAGTTGTTTGATATAAATGAAGCCCATTAAAGCGCCACCCAGATGGGCAATATTCCCACCGGCATTGGATCCAACAGAGCCAAGAAAGGATAGCACAATATAAAATCCTGCGATGTACTTTATTCTTACTGGTCCGAGGAAAAGCAAATAGAACGTATAGTTGGGAAGTAGAACGGCTGCCCCAGTGACTATGGCATAAACGGCTGCAGAGGCTCCAACCATACCGATAAACCCCGATCGCTCCATGAAGTAAGGTATGCCGTTATAAACTAACAGGTATACCACACCTCCCGTGATGGCTCCTAATATATAAAGCGCAATCAATTTGTCATTGCCGAGGTATTCTATGAACAGTCTTCCAAACCAGTAGAAGATCAGCATATTGAATAGGATATGAAATATATCTGTCAGACTATGCGCAAAGGCATAGGTAATGATCGTCCAGGGCCTAAGGATAAATTCACTGAATTTTGGAGGAATGGTAAATTGTTTGCTGACTAAATCATAAATCCAGGTGGTTTCTCCGATGGTACTAAATACATAAATGATTCCCATTGCCAGGAAGACGGCCACATTGATGACAATCAACTGAACATGAGCGTTGTTAGGCTTTTGAAAAACTGATTTAAACTCCTCAAACACGATCTAGACTCATTAATTAAATTATTTAGCTAACTACGATCAGTCCCCTGACTTCTCCATGCCGTGATGATCAGGAAGGCTACAAAAGCACCACCAAAATGCGCCAAGTGAGCTACCGAACCACTCCTGTCCATGGCATAGGTCAAAAATCCTATCAAAAATACCATGTATTTTGCCTTTATGGGAATAGGAGGAAATAATAACATGATTTCCAGGTTAGGAAAAATCATTCCAAAGGCCATAAGTATGCCGTAAAGTGCCCCAGATGCTCCCAACATGATCCCTCCTGTAGCTGTAAAAAAATAATAATTGACAAATGCATAAATCACGGCAGCCCCAACGCCAGTAGCTAAATAGAATAACAAAAACTTTTTGTCGCCCCAATAACTTTCCAAAATGGGAGCGAATGAGGCCAGCGCAAACATGTTAAAGAAAACATGTCCGATTCCTCCATGGGCAAACATATAGGTGAAGAACTGGTACGGAGCAAAGTACTGTGTCCCTATGGGCCATAAAGAAATATAGGGTGTAATCCCGATGAATTGCTGCAATAAGTAAACGACTACATTTATAATGATCAGATTGCGAACAAGTGGAGTGAGTCTAAACATTCAAGTGCGAATTTAAGATTACTTAATTTACCGGTTAAAGCAGCCCTCAATCTTTGAAGTGTCAAAAATAAAGAAGGTGGGGGTACCATCCGGTGAAAAGTTAGGGTTATTACAGGCAAATAATCCTTCTACCAATGCTTCCATCTCCTCTTTTACCAATTTCTGCCCCGATTTAATCGAGGCTCTTTTAGCTAAGGACCGGGCGAGATTCTCTTTCAAAGGCAATGACAATTCAGACTTATTTATTTTAAATTGTTCTAAAAGGCCTTCAAACAATTCTTTCTCCCCACCAGAAATATCCGCAGGGATACCGGAGACCAATACTGCATTTTTACCAAACACTTCAAACCTAAAGCCAAGGGCTTTAATCTCATTTTCTATTTCCATAACCAGCGCAAAATCAGCAGGCGCCAGTTCAACAGTCTGCGGAAACAAACTTTGCTGGCTATTTCCTGCAGCTCCCTTCATCTGCAGAAGAAATTTCTCATACAATACCCTTTCATGTACAGCCTGCTGATCCATTATCATCAATCCATCTCTTATTGCGCGCACCAAATATTTGTTGTGCAGCTGAAACACCTTATACTCGACCGCGTCAGGGGTTTGACTATCTTGTTTGTTAACAGCGCTCTCAAATCGCAAGAAAGGTTTTTGATCAGCATCTCGCTGCAGTTTTATGGATGCATCATATTCTAATAGTTTATCCCAATTTGAGGCATTGCCTTTATTCAAACTGTTTCCAAACTGTTCCTCATAATAGGTGTTTTGTAATTGACGTTCACTCATGCTGAGCTTGTTGATCACATTTACATCAGAAGAAAAATCAATCGCTGGCGAAAGATTATGAGACCCAAGCGCTTGCCTCACCGCAGATCGCATCACAGCGTAGACTGCTCGTTCGTCATCAAACTTAATTTCATTTTTTGTGGGGTGTACATTGACGTCAATGTGTTTAGGGTCTATTTCCATAAATAATGCATAAAAGGGATGGCTACCCTCAGGCAGTAATCCTTCAAATGCATTAGACACCGCATGATTCAGATAGTTACTTTTAATGAAGCGATTGTTCACAAATAAGAATTGATCGCCCCGTGTCTTTCTGGCTGATTCGGGTCTACCAATGTAACCGGTTATCCTGATAAGTTCTGTTTCTTCATTGCAAGCTGCCAACTGTTGCTGATAAGATTTGCCAAATAAAGCTACTATCCGTTGACTTAGTTTACCCGGTGTAAGCTCATGTAACACCTGATCTCCTTGGATTAGACTAAAAGATTTATCCGGATAAGCCAAAGCCAATCGCTGAAACTCATCCAGGATGTGCTTCATTTCAACTGGATTTGATTTCAAAAAATTTCTCCGTGCCGGGATGTTATAGAATAGATTTTTCACACTGATGCTAGTTCCAACTTCGGTGGCAGTTTGCTCTTGTTTTTTTACATCCGACCCTTCCAATACCAATAAAGTACCCAGTTCTTTACTCTCCAGTCGCGTTTTCATTTCAACCTGAGCTATAGCGGCTATCGAAGCAAGTGCTTCACCGCGAAATCCCATCGTGCGTAAAGCAAATAAATCTTCCGCTTTTCTAATTTTAGATGTGGCATGTCGCTCAAAGCTAAGACGTGCGTCAGTCTCGCTCATGCCAGAACCATTGTCGATAATCTGAATAAGCGTCTTCCCGGATTCCTTTACGATTACTTTTATTTCTGTTGAGCCAGAATCAATTGAGTTTTCCATTAACTCCTTTACTACACTGGCTGGCCGTTGCACAACTTCTCCAGCAGCTATTTGATTGGCAATGGAGTCAGGAAGAAGTTGAATAATGTCGGCCATGAAAAAGTAAGAGAACTATCGTTTTTTGAATTTGAGGTAAATATAAAAGGGGATAAACAAGGCAAAACCATATAATGCGACCTCACCCCACTGAATGTAGGCGATAATAAATAGAACCAGGAACAAGATAATTCCAAATCTTATCAAGGTGGCATTCAATGATCCATCTGTATTTTTTGAACGCTTCCGAGCCGTATGAAACGAACCCGCAATCCTTGATCGATAGTCACCAGGCCCCTGTTCATTTTCCAATTTCAACTCCCTCTTAATGCGCGCCTCTCTCTCCAGCATTTCTTCCTTCTTTGGGTCATAATACCGAGGTGTATAATTAAAGCGCTGATGAGTCGGTGTCTTGGTAAATACAGACAAGAATTTCATTAGTTATTATTTTTACGTTTTCGGTGAGGATTGGAAGCGCCATGGTGGCTATCTTCACATCTCACAAAAATGATGTATATCAGTTGCAATTACAAAAACTTAACGACTGTATGATAAAAAAAGTTTTGGCCGTTTTCGTGTTGTTGATGTCGTTTGACTCTCTTTTGGCTCAGGATAAAAAAAAGCTATGGATAGACAGCGTTTTTCAAACACTAAATACCCGTGATAAGATAGGTCAACTATTCATCGTTCCAGCCTCATCCTATTATGAAGAAGATGAATTGGATGATCTGGAAGATCAAATAAAGGATAATCGCCCCGGAGGAATTTTAATAACTGGTGGCGGACCGGTAGGAACGGTGAATTTGATCAACCGCCTTCAAAAGATTTCCACTACTCCCTTATTAGTCGTAATCGATGCAGAATCCGGTCCTGGAAAAACATTAGATAGTCTGATAACCTTTCCCAATGCCCTCTCACTTGGGGCTATTGCTGACGACACTTTGATCTATTCCTTAGGCGCAGAAATTGCCAGGCAAATGAAAGCCTTAGGCTTGCATATGAATTTAGCCCCCAACGCTGACATTGATGTGCTAATGGGTGATCCTTCAGCTTACTTTGGCTCCAGCAAATTCAATGTGACTCGTAAGTCTGTTGCTATGATGCGCGGACTACAAGATAATGGGATCATTGCCATCGCCAAGCACAGTGCCCGATCCAACACTAACGGTAATGAAAATGAACAATCTCTACTTGACTTTACAAACAACCGACTCGATACGTTGAATTTCTATCCCTATCAACAATTGATTAAGCAAGGCATCAAAGGTATGCTCACTACCAACCTGCATTTCTCTACAGAAGATAAGAAGAAGCCAATACCTGCATCCATTTCTCAACTTTTCATCAGTGATATGCTCAAAACAAAAATAGGCTTTGACGGACTCACCATTACAGATATTCCTTATTTCCATGAATTGGCTGGAAAATCAAAAGCGGAATCTGAGAAGCTCGCCTTTGAAGTAGGTAACGATTTGTTGCTCAACCCACAAAACCTGAATGGGGCAGTCAAACGCATAGAGGCTGCTATGAAAAGAAATATTGCCTCAAAGTTAAGATTAGAGATTGCAGTGAAGAAGATATTAGGCGTCAAGTACGATGTAATGAACTCGGCATACTCAACGCCATCAGCCGACAATTTGATATCCAGAATCAATTCCCCTAAAACAAAAATACTAAAATACGAATTATCTAAAGCGTCAGTCACCATTGCCAGAAATGACAAAGGTCTGTTGCCCATTCAAGATTTAGATAACAAAACATTTGCCTCCGTTTCTTTTGGCTCTGGTAATGATGCTGAATTTGAAAATTATCTTGTAAAGTATACTCATTTTGATCGCTATCAGGTGGAACAGATAAATGATACACTTCAGCTTAGTGAGAAGCTTGCATCTTACGATGTGGTTGTAGTCGGCCTATATTCCCTAAACAGATTGAATGCGAACAATGTAATGTACTGGCTAAATAAATTGGGGACTCACAAACAAATTATCATTTGCTCTTACGGAAATCCATATGATCTGAATGCACTGGTAGAACCCGCTGCACTGGTAATGGCCTTTACTGATGAAAGCCCAAAACCCATGATTGTCGCACAATCCATTTTTGGCGTCCACCCCAGTAGCGGCTCAACTCCATTGTCGATTCACCATCTCATTGATAAGGGAATAAGCAATCCGCAGAAGATCATCAATAGATTAGGTTATGGAATTCCCGAACAAGTCGGAATGAAAAGTGAGGTCCTCAACAAAATTGAAGAAATTGTTGCCGAAGCACTGGACTCGGGCGCAACACCAGGCTGTAATATATTAATCGCCAGAAAAGGCACTGTTGTATACGACAAAGCAATAGGATGGAAAACCTATGAAAAATTAGAGCCCGTCTCTACCGAGACCATTTACGATCTTGCTTCCATCACCAAAGTGGCTGCCACTTTGCAAACAGTGATGTTTATGTACGATAAAAACCTCATTGACATCAATAAAAAAGTATCTGTTTATCTCCCTGAACTCAAGGGAACCAATAAAGAGAATTTTACTTTCAAAGATATTCTCACCCATCAGGCAGGCCTGTGGCCATATTTGCCCTTTTGGCAACAAACGCTTAAAGATTCGACCCTGTTGCCAGAATATTACAGCCACTCAAAATCAGAGGCATACCCACTTCCTGTATCAAAAGATTTATTCGCCAAAAAATCGATGAAGGACAGTTTATGGCATTGGATAATCAATGCAAAAATCAGAGAAAAAAAACCAAAGACACCATTCGATTACACTTATAGTGACATGGGCTTTTACATCATGCAGCATGTGGCTGAGAAATTACTAAATCAACCCATGCAAGATTTTCTATCTCAGAACATTTATGAACCGATAGGCGCTACCACCACGGGCTTTTTACCCATGGAACGGTTTCCTGAAAGCCAAATAGCACCTACGGAAGTAGATAAACAATTTAGGGGTAGCAAGCTTGTTGGATACGTACATGACCAGGGTGCAGCCATGCATGGTGGAGTAGCCGGGCATGCAGGTTTATTTAGTGATGCAAATGATCTGGCTAAAATGGGACAGATGTGGTTGCAAAAGGGAAACTATGGGGGTGTACAGTATTTTAAGCCAGAAACGCTGGACCTATTTACCCAAAAGCAATATGAAACAAGCAGGCGGGGATTGGGTTGGGATAAGCCTACCCTGAGCGATTGGAACGGCCCCACTTCCTTGTTTGCCTCACCAAAAACATTTGGTCACACCGGATTCACGGGCACCGCCATTTGGGTAGACCCGGAATTTGATCTGGTATTTGTTTTTTTATCAAATAGGGTATATCCTGATATGTTTAATACTAAACTATTATCGGCCAATATACGTCCTAGGATACAGGATGTTATTTATCAGTCCATTTTTGAGTATTGTAAGCAAAATAATTGAATACGTCAGCGAAACTAATTGGACTAAAAGTTGGTTAAGAACTGGAAAATAGGGTTATGGAAAGAAAAATAAAAATAGGAATAGTTTGTTATCCGACTTTTGGAGGTAGCGGAGTGGTAGCAACTGAGTTAGGAAAAGCTTTGGCCAAAGGAGGCCATGAAATCCATTTTATTACCTATTCCCAACCTAGCCGGTTGGATTTCCTTAATGAAAACCTATTTTACCACGAAGTGGACATTCGGGCCTACCCCTTATTTGAATATCCGCCTTACGAGCTGGCGCTTGCCAGCAAGATGGTAAGTGTGGTGAAAAATGAAAAACTTGATCTGCTCCATGTTCATTATGCCATCCCACACGCCTCAGCTGCCTATATGGCAAAACAAATTCTAAAAACAGAAGGTATAAACATTCCTTTTGTTACCACGCTTCACGGAACCGATATTACCCTGGTCGGAAAAGATGCTAGCTATGAGCCCGTGGTCACCTTTAGTATAAACGAGTCTGATGGTGTTACCGCGGTATCCCATGATTTAAGAGATCAAACCTTCGAGTTTTTTGATATCAAAAAAGAGATAGAAGTGATACCCAACTTCATTGATCTGGAGAAATTTAAGAAACAGAAAAAAGATCATTTTAAAAAAGCCATTTGTCCAGCTGATGAATCGCTCGTTGTACACATCTCCAACTTTAGAAAAGTAAAACGTGTGGGCGATGTTGTCAATATTTTTAACAACATCCGAAAAACAATTCCTGCCAAGTTGTTAATGATTGGTGATGGCCCTGAGCGATCAATGGCCGAAGATTTAAGTCGTCATCTTGGGATTGAGGCAGACGTTCGCTTCCTAGGAAAATTGGAGGCCATCGAAGAAGTGTTATCAGTGGCTGATTTATTTCTCATGCCCTCTGAAAAAGAGAGCTTTGGATTAGCCGCTTTGGAAGCGATGGCTTGTGAAGTACCCGTAATTTCTTCCAATGCAGGGGGTATTCCAGAACTAAATGTGAATGGTAAAACCGGATTTCTAAGTGAGGTAGGAGATATCGAGTCCATGACGAAAAATGCGCTGTTCATTCTGGACAAAAGCAACCTCCCTGTTTTTAAACAAAATGCACTTGAAAGAGCCAAAGAATTTGATATTTCAAAAATCTTACCCCTCTATGAAAATTATTATAAGAAAGTTATAGAAAAATCAGTTGTGAATCTGACCGTATGATCTGGTGATCGAGTTTTGATTGTAGTGTTTTGATTGTTGAAAATTGAATCCTGATACTATGAAAGAAATAAATAAACCACGAAACAAAGGGAGTCAACAACTTTTTAATAATCCCATTTTAGAAAAGTTTAGTCGAACCCACATTGCCATCCCTATCTCCATCTTCTTTGTTTACGCCTCCTCCTTGCTCTATTGGAATGTGACCCACACCGAACTCAATTTACTTACCTCAATTATTTCATTTAGCATTGGTCTGCTGGCATTTACATGGGTAGAGTACGTGGTACATCGCTATTTATTCCATATGGATACCTACACCACATTTCGCACGAAGCTGCAATACGCCGTTCATGGCATTCATCATGACTATCCAAAAGATAAGGACCGACTTGCTATGCCCCCACTATTAAGCATTACAATAGCTACCCTATTTCTGTTTTTGTTCAGACTAATATTGGGGGATTTGGTATTTTCTTTTTTACCCGGATTTCTCGTTGGCTATTCTCTTTACCTGGTGGTGCACTACATGGTACACGCCTGTTCTCCTCCCAAGAATTTCCTGAAGCACCTTTGGATTAACCATAGTATTCATCATTATAAAGACAGTGAAGGTATTTATGGTGTTTCTTCACCACTATGGGATTACATTTACGGAACCAAGCACATAAAGCCTGTAAAAAAAAGGGATTAAGAAAGTAAGGCAACCAGAGCACATCAAAAGACTATTTTTGAGCCAGTTTGATTCTGCCTAAGGTCCATTCAGACAAATCAATCCGAAGTGTAGAACATATTAAGGACTTATTTGGTTTAATTTAAGACTTTACTCATCCAATCTATTTTTAATGCTAGGATATAGGTTTTCTCAGTACGTTCCACCTCCGGAAAACAATAAAAGTGACTTCGATAAGTTGTTAAAGATGTTTATGCAGCTGGTCTTAATCACTTCGGGTAATGTGAGCGAGGCCCTTCAATGGCTAACAGAAGTGGACAGACAATACAAAGTAACAAACGACAACTACGGGATCGGCGACTTCATTGAAGATCTAAAGAAAAAAGGACTTATCTCCGAAGATGAAAAAAGTGGTGAATTTAAACTCAAACCCAAGGCAGAACAGAATTTAAGAAAGTCTGCACTAGAGGAAATATTTGGCAAGCTAAAAAAATCAAGAGGTGGAGAACACAAAACACCTCATAGCGGGCGGGGAGATGAAACAACTACAGATCGTAGAGACTATGAATTTGGAGATACCCTTGAACAAATTTCAGTTACCGATTCATTGAAGAACGCACAAATCAACCATGGGTTGGATAATTTTTTCATGACTGAAGATGACCTGGAGGTGATGGAGAACGAATTCAAAACCCAAACTTCCACCGTGTTGATGATTGACATCTCTCACTCGATGATCTTGTATGGCGAAGATAGAATTACCCCCGCCAAGAAAGTAGCGATGGCATTGGCAGAACTCATTACTAAAAAATACCCCAAAGACACACTAGATATTCTCGTTTTTGGTAACGATGCCTGGCAAATAGAGATTAAAGACCTCCCCTACTTGGAAGTCGGCCCCTATCATACCAATACGGTTGCAGGCTTGGAGTTGGCCATGGACATTTTGCGAAGAAGGAAAAATGCCAACAAGCAAATCTTCATGATTACCGATGGTAAGCCAACCTGCGTCAAGCAAGGTATTCGATATTACAAAAACAGTTTTGGTCTGGACCCCAAAATCCTTAAACAAACTTTGAATTTGGCAGGACAGCTTAGGAAGCTCAAAGTGCCCGTAACTACTTTTATGATTGCCACAGATCCATACCTAAAAGCTTTTGTGAGGGAATTCACTAAAGCCAATAATGGAAACGCTTACTATAGCAGCCTACAAGGATTGGGTAATTTAGTTTT
This sequence comes from Cyclobacteriaceae bacterium, assembly GCA_036525835.1. Lineage (GTDB taxonomy): Bacteria > Bacteroidota > Bacteroidia > Cytophagales > Cyclobacteriaceae > ELB16-189. Next base: position 1,840 of record DATCZR010000283.1, on the reverse strand, counting down.
TGAAGATTTTAAGAGAAACCGCAGAAAAAATTTATAATAGATTAGCAACAAATCATGACAGACATTAAACATATTAAGACACTGAGTCAACTGAAGCAGGAAGGATTTCAATCACGGAGCATCAAAGAAGAGCTGCGGGAAAATTTGATTAAAAAACTAAGACAAAAGGAAAATGTCTTTGACGGAATATGGGGCTTTGAAGAAACAGTAATACCTGATTTGGAAAGAGCTATCCTTGCCGGACATGATATCAATCTGTTGGGCTTAAGGGGTCAGGCTAAAACAAGGATTGCCCGTTTAATGACTAAATTATTGGACGAATACATCCCTGTCATTGAGGGCTCCGATTTAAATGACGATCCATTATATCCGATAACCCGTTATGGTCTTGATAAAATAGCAGAGCTTGGAGATAATACTCCCGTGAGTTGGATACATCGAGATGAAAGGTACACTGAAAAATTAGCCACTCCGGATGTTTCCATTGCAGATTTAATTGGTGATGTCGATCCCATTAAGGCAGCTTCACTGAAACTGCCCTATTCAGATGAGCGCGTCATTCACTTTGGGCTTATTCCCCGTTCGCATCGCGGAATTTTTGTCATCAATGAGTTACCCGATCTGCAAGCAAGAATACAGGTGGCCCTGTTCAACATACTTCAGGAAGGAGATATTCAGATTAGGGGATTTAAATTGAGACTTCCTTTGCACATCCAATTTGTATTTACGGCCAATCCGGAAGATTACACCAATCGAGGAAGTATTGTTACACCTTTGAAAGACAGAATAGACAGCCAGATTATTACGCACTATCCAAAGACAATTGAGATAGGAAAAAAAATAACACAGCAAGAAGCTCATATCAATGAAGATCAACGGAAAATGGTATCATCCAATGAAATTGTAAAAGACTTAATTGAGCAAATTGCAGTGGAGGCCCGAAAGAGTGAATTTGTGGATGCCAAAAGTGGTGTATCCGCAAGACTTACAATCTCCGCTTTCGAAAATCTGGTAGCTGCTGCAGAGCGCAGAAGTATTATCAATGGCGAAAAGACAACTTACGTTAGACTCACAGATTTTATCGGAGTTATACCTGCTATTACGGGCAAAGTGGAATTAGTTTATGAGGGTGAGCAAGAGGGACCAGGTATCGTAGCGCAAAACCTGATTGGCAAGGCCATTCGGACGCAGTTTGTAAACTACTTTCCCGATCCGGACAAATTCAGAAAACAAAAGGAAAAAAGTCCTTATCGAAAGATCAAGCAATGGTTTGGTGACGGAAACACAATAGATCTATTGCATGACATGGCCGATAGTGAGTATAAGAAAGTCCTGGAAGGGGTACCCGGACTCAAGAATTTGATTAACGACCGTCATAACAAAGAGGACCAGAATGCAAAGCTGCTGCTGATGGAATTCGCACTGCATGGTCTTGCCGAATACAGTCAAATAAGTAAGAACAACTTGGTGAAGGGACTGCAATTTAAGGATCTTCTCAGCGGCATGTTTAGTCTTCCGACCGATGAAGAAACGGATGAGCATGGCTCACTGGGAGGAATGATGAATTAATCTTTAAAATGCCTTAACCATTTGCAATTTACTCGTTCGATTTGTTAGCTTTATTTAACGAATTGATTTTGCGAAGACACATCTATACTTACTAGGCTTCTAATAACCCATGTAAGAGACGTGTCTTCGCTTTTTTTTGACTGGACTTAACATTTTTTTTGAGCATGGCAAGAAGCAAGAAAGAAAACAAAATCTTTGTCCTTGATACCTCAGTTATTATTTACGAACACAACAGCATTCTCAACTTTGACGAACATGACATCGGTATACC
>DATCZR010000282.1:0-2084 GCA_036525835.1 Cyclobacteriaceae bacterium | reverse complement strand
ATACAGTCACCTCATTTGAAGGCCTTAGGATTATTCCTGATTATGCTTTTTCGGTAGATTCCATTCCTCCCATTGATATCTTCATTGTGCCCAGCGCTGAACATAGCATGGATACAGATTTAAAAAATGAAGAACTGACCTCTTTTGTAAAAAAAACTGGAAAAAATGCATCATACATTATGTCACTTTGCGATGGCGCTTTTGTTTTAGCAAATGCCGGCCTCCTTAATACTTATGAGTGCACCACCTTTCCGTCTGATATCAATCAATTCCGGAAGTCATTTCCTGAGTTAAAAGTTCATGAAAACGTAAGTTTTGTTCATGATCGAAAAGCCATTACTTCAGTAGGAGGGGCAAAGTCTTACGACCCTGCATTATTTCTGGTAGAACATCTATATGGCAAAAAAGTAGCCGAGGGTATTGCGAAAGGATTGGTTATTGATTGGCAATTAAATAAAGTGAAGCACATTGTGGCTACCCATTGATAAATTAGAAATCATCAACATTGTAGAAATGGTCGATTGTCGCGTTAAAAACAGTATATTGCTTATTGCTTCAAGCTGAATAAACTAAAATAGTTACTAAGGGAGTGATGCGTTGGCTATGACGATCAAGGAGGTTTCATCGAAAAAAGAAATTAAGGAGTTTTTAATGTTGCCGGTGCGGCTCTATAAAAACAGCCCTCATTGGATTAGGCCGTTGGATGCAGATATTGAATCTGTGTTTGATAAGGATAAAAATAAGGCCTTTCGTCAAGGAGAGTGCTGCAGATGGATATTGCAAAATGAAGATGGGGAAACGATTGGGAGAGTGGCTGCATTCATCAATCAAAAGACGGTAAAGAAAGGAAACGACCAACCAACAGGAGGTATGGGTTTATTTGAGAGCATTGAGGACAAAAATGCAGCGTTTCAATTATTTGATCAATGCAAAAACTGGCTTACTTCTAAAGGCATGGAGGCGATGGATGGACCGATCAATTTTGGCAATCGTGATCGCTGGTGGGGACTATTGGTGGATGGATTTGATCGCGATCCTAACTATCAATGCAATTATAATTTTCCGTATTATCAGGATTTTTTTGAATCGTATGGATTCAAGGTTTATTTTAAGCAATTCACTTTTGCTCGGAAAGTAATGGATCCGTTGTCTGAAAAGTTGGAAGCAAAAGCGCTTCGGTTGGCCAGTAATCCGGATTACACTTTTAGACATCTACAAAAGTCAGAAATTGGCAAACTGGCGGAGTATATACGCACCGTTTACAATAGGGCTTGGGCAACTAGGGCAGAGACGCCGGAACTTACCATGCAGCAGGCAAAATTGATAGTAAAGCAGATGAAACCCATCATGGACCACCGGCTTTTATATTTTGGATTTTATAAAGGTGAGCCAGTTTCTTTCTATCTTTCATTGCCTGAGATCAACCAGATATTCAAATATGTAAAGGGCAAACTGGATTGGATAGGCAAAATGAAATTCTTATGGCACAAGCTTTTGAAAACCAACCGGAAAGCCTTTGGGATTTTATTTGGTATTGTGCCAGAACATCAAGGAAAGGGATTGGATGGTGCTATGGTACTCAATGCAAGGGAAGTTTTGCAGGTCAAGTACAAAAGATATGACGAATATGAAATGAATTGGATAGGGGACTTCAATCCTAAAATGATCATAGTGGTAGAGCAGGTGGGGGCAGAGATATGCAAAACTCATCATACCTATCGAAAATTATTTGATGAGAGTAAGCCTTTCAAACGCCATCCGATTTTAAATTAGGATTTCATGGAGCCAATAGAGGAAGAAACCAAGTCAGGTTTTTTATTTAGAAATCTCGCCAAAGGATTGCTTTGGTTTACTGTAATCATTACAGTGTTTATTCTATTGGAAGGGTATATTCAGGATAATTTCATGCCCTACATCAATCGAATCAATGCCAATCCATTCTTTTTTTATTTGGTGTTTACCATATCGGAGATTGTGCTGGGGTTAGTGCCGCCTGAATTTTTCATGATTGTGTATGTATTTAATCATGTTAATGTATCAGAATACATTGTCAATCTAGCTCTCCTTACCGTTATATCTTATGG
>DATCZR010000281.1:0-7142 GCA_036525835.1 Cyclobacteriaceae bacterium | reverse complement strand
GCTGGACGGGGCTACTCATGCGCGTTGTCATTAAACATTTAACACTAATCTATTTAGGTAATCGAGTCCTAAATTGAATCAATGAAGATACGGCCTTGCGTCACTTCTTTTGAGCCTATAACGGTAATTTTCTCCAAGTCTCTTGTGAGTATTTTTATTGCTCTTTTTTAATAAAAACAAAATCTCCGCCTTCATCGCCGGTATCTTGAATTACTCCCATTTGAGGAACCGTGCTTGTATTGTTTAATACTGCCGTCTCCAGACTATAAAATAGTTGCCGGCCTGTCAGGTATTTACTCGTATTCTGACTCAGTCTTTTTATAAAATATTGCATGAACTTACTTTCGTCAGGCACGGTGGTGAGTGTTCCACTGGTCATCGCTTTGCGACTGGGCATCTGATAAATTTTAGCTACACCCCATTCATTGATCTCAGAATTGACCGCTCTTGTTTTGAAGATACTACCGCTGAAGCACGCATCGCTGATGAGCAAAGTATGTTTCGATTGGATACCGGCAATGTAATCTCTTATGGTGCTGTTGGAAATCCAGCTGCTCTTGTCGTTTGGTTTACTGTCTGCGGGCAGCCAGTAGCCAACTTTTATTCGCTCATCCCAATAGCCGTGTCCTGCATAAAAAATCAGCAAGTTGTCTTTAGGGGTAATTTTTTTTGCCATTTCTTCCAACGATTTAATAATATCCGCCCTGGTTGGGTTGGCAAGCAATATCGAATTGGATGGATTGAATGTGTATTTCTCAACCAGCACGTTTGTGAGTGCATTGGCATCCTGAACCGGCTGATCCAAATTAGGTAAATCAGCAGATGTAAATTGGTATTTTTCAATACCAATGATCAAGGAATAATATTTTGGTGCGCCACTTATTTCTTCCGTAGGTTTTGAAGTGTCTGGAGGCATGGTAGCACGAGCCGTGCTATTGGTAGGCACTTCCAGAGGTGCGGATACTAACCCCAATGAAAGCTTTATTTTATTTGAATTACCTCCAATGGTTTTACTGGAAGCTCTTGGGATTGATGGTGCCTTGCTCCCAACCACTATCTTTATCTTAGGACTATCTCCGGAAATAACTTTTTCCTGGCCAATGGCGACGGAAAAAGTAAAGACCAGCAATATCAGAATGCGCTTCATGCCTACTTTGAAACTGGAACATTGGTAAAACTAAACACCTTTTCAGGGTCACTATATCCCGCATTACACCCGCCAAAAGAATATACACTGATCTTCAATACAGAGATCGTGGATAATTGTGCAGATAGGTTATCAAACACCACTCTTGATTTTATGGGTACCCCCTTGGTTACTTTCTTATCCACGTCTAACTGAACGTCACCGAATAATCCACCGGTAGCCTGAAACTGATTACCAGATGCATCGAATAGGCTGGTGTACTCCTTTCTTCTATCTATTCCTGCTGTGCAATCTGCCTGAGCGGTAATCAGCATTTCCACCGTTATCTTGTTTCCTTCTCCTTTCACGCTTTGGAGCTCCATCTTGGCGCACCTTTTTTCCACGGGTGCCGGCCATATAGTCTCATACAAAGTAGCTTCAACGCGAAAAACGGCATCACCATTATAATAGGATACTTCTTGTTCTGCATCCCAGGTTATTTTCTTGCCACTACCAGGTGATGTCGCATTTACATCTCCAGAAACATACTTTAATTCATTTCCAAAGGTGACTCCACCGTCTTTGGACATTAACACTTTAACAAAGTAAGGTTTTCCCGACGGATCATTTAAATCGTAGGTGATCAACACTTTATTATCATCCTGTGCGGCCTTTACATTTTGCACGGTCTGACCTACTGTGAGCATGCTGATGGCTGCCCCGCACATGAGCGTTAGCGCAAATCGGAGAATTTTGTAGCTGCGTTTCATTTAAGAACTAAAATGTGGCTATTGTATGATACAAATATACCGTTTTTCAGCCTTCAATAGGCTACGTGCAAGGGTAAGTTAGTATCCCGAAGGCCATCAGGGCTATGCTCCGTGGACTGATTTATGCAAGTCCCTACTCTTATTCTAGCTGGCATCCAGGGTTGTCCTCTGGTATTCACGTAGCCCCTAACCCACAGCCGGTAATCGGTATTGGTAATCAGCAATTGCAGATTATTGCTATAATTAAATCGGCTCCAATTGACTATTTTTGCCTTGAAAGAAAGTATCTGTGATAAAGAAGTCAATTTTCGTTCTCTTTGTAATAATCCTGAGCGGCTGTGCGGATGATCGTTCCAGCGTAATCAATGAGTATGTAAAAAGCCGAGGGGATGTGGAGATTTTTAGGGATTTTTCATTAAAGCATATCAGTAGTTTGGGATCCATAACGGCCAGCGACAGTCTGGAACTATTAGATGCCGAATACCTCAGCAAAAAAAAGAAATTTATTCTGGAATATAATGTCTTAATCAATGCGTCACAGTCGCTAAAAAGTAATCAGGAGGAACGCAACCTGGTACAAGCCGCTGCGAGCGACCAGCTTGCCTGGATCAGTGAATTGGAGAAGCGAGCTAATAAAGGCACAGCTTCGGCCTTGATGTATAAACAGCGCGAAATAATTGAGATGAGAACCATCGCCAATCGAATTGTCAGGTACAATGGTGATCCGGGCAAGGTGTTGGCTAGGAAAGCAAAAGTTACTTACACTATTAAGAATCCCTTGCGAAAGGATGCCCTTCAGGAGATGACCAGAACCTTTATTTTCTCACCAGATAATAAAAAGGTACTGGATGTTATAAAGTGAAGCGGGGTGTTTGAAAGCGGATTGAACCGAGTGTCAGATACCAGCTGGCGGTTGCCTGTTTCGAGCGCAAAAGGATTTCAAGCATTCTTATTCTTCTTATAATAATGCCTGATGACCACTTTTTGTAGCACTCGCTTAATTATTAGTTCCGCTATGGTCATCAAATGATTTTGATTGCTGTCTTCGCTTAGGTATTTCTTCAATTGGGATTCGCTGATATCTATGCGATAAAGTAATTGTAATAAGGCTGAGTCTGCTTTTTTTTCAGCGCGTTGGAGTTCTTGTACCATTTTTTGCTGAATCAGGTCAAAGTCTGGTTCAATGGTTTTTAAGAAGTCTGCGTCAAAATTACTTTGCTCAAAATCTTTGGCCAACTGTGTTTTGAAGGCTTCAAACAAATCCTTTCTATTAAGCTGATCATTAACCTGCAATAGATCTTGCATGGTATAATATACACTATCCATGCTTTATCCATGCTTTATCCAGGCTATTGCTACCTGATTATTCAGCCCGGCATTTCTGACCGTTATGGGAAAAGGCGGCAAAAAGGGCACGTCTACGGCGCGGAAGTTACCTTTTTGAAGATCGTGCTAAGTATATCCTTTGGTATGACAGCCGTCATTTCATTTTCTTACTTGCGGCTTTATTTTAGGGCTATCATAATTGAGGTTTTTATCTAATTAAAATGACACTATGCATTTTAACAGGAATGATATTATTTTTTTGCTGGTGTTAGGAGCTATGGTGATTTATACTTTGATTCATTTGGTATCCTAGTATTCCACCGGTTTTATTGACTTTTAAAGCAATCAATGGCTGAAGAGTTTTAGCTCAGAAGCCAGAGTAACTATTTTTTGTATCCCGGGCCGCGAATGACTTTACCTGGCCTGGCTCCCGTGTAGTTGTCATTTTCAATCACCACTTTTCCATTGACGATTACCCACTTCACTCCTTCTGATAAAGTGCTGGGCGAGGCAAAGGTGGCCCTATCCTGGATGGTGTCGAAGTCGAAGAGTACGATATCTGCTGCCAACCCCGGAGCAAGCGTGCCCCTATCGTAGGCCATGATCTCATGAGCGGCTACCGAACTCATCCGATGGATGGCCCCTTCCAACGAAAGCACGCCTAATCCTTTTACATAGTGCGACAACACTCTGGGAAAAGCCCCGTAACCACGCGGGTGCACGGCATAGCCTGTGGCTGCCGGACCGGCATCGGTATCGAAAGAGGTAAACTCCTCGCGCATGGCCTTCATCTTGTTGATTTCCGACATGGTTTGTGGCATAGCAAAAACTTGATATGGAGTTAAATCAAAGAACACATCCCAGGGAGATTTTTTTTCTGCCACCGCTATCGCGCCTATGGAATTTCCATTGTAGGCTGCGTAAGGCGTGTTTTCAAGATGTGCCACCACGATATGGTTCCAATTCTTACCTGCATGGGCGTACCAGTTCTCCCATCCTCCCCAAGTTTCCATCTCGGTGCGCATCTCTGCCCTCACCTTCGGATCTTTGAGTTTCTGCTTTAATGCTTCTTGTCCTTCTGCGGCATGGCGCGGATGTAACAGGGCCAATATGCCCAGCCCGTTGTTGATGTAAGGCTAAATGTCAACGCCCACTTCCTGCCCACTCGCCCTTGCCGCTCTAATTTTTGAAATGGCCATATCCATCTTGCTCCAGTTGGCTTGACCTGCTGCCTTCAGGTGAAATATATGCACCGGGGTGCCGGCTGCGTAACCAATTCGCAGCGCTTCGTCAATAGCTTCCATAAGTCTATCGCCCTCATTGCGCATGTGTGTAAAATAACGACCTCCATATTTTCCAGCCACTTTCGCCAGCTCGGCAATTTCCTCTTCGCTGCCATAGATGGCAGGGGGATAGATCAATGAAGTGGATAAACCAATGGCGCCAGCTTCCATCGCCTCTTGCACCATCGACCGCATGGTGTCCATTTCTTTAGGTGACGCCTGGCGATCTTTGTCTCCGATCACCAAATGGCGCACTTGTGTATGGCCGACCGTTTGCACCATGTTCATCGGCATGCCTGCTGTTTCCAGTTTGGTAAAATATTCACGCATGGTTTTCCAGCCTGCCGTTTTTGCCGCTGCCTCACTCAACGGTGCATCAGATGCGCCTTCGCCCGCGTTGATGGTAGTAATGCCCTGGGTCAATAGATTCAATGCCGTGCCGGGATCTTTTATAAAGGAGGCCGCACTTTGGCCCATCATGTCAATGAATCCCGGAGCCACGATGAGGCCGGTGGCATCTATGGTACGCCTGGCGGTTGCGTTGCCCAGCTTTCCGATGGCTGCAATCTTGTCATCTTGGATGGCCACATCGCCCCTGTACCAGGGCGATCCGGTTCCATCTACGATGCGACCATTTTTAAGCAGCAAGTCATAGGTCTGCGCGCGGCTCACGCTGACTACAGACAAAAGTGAAAGAAGAAATAGAGAGCATATTTTCATGTTTTGGATTTGAGGCTAACCAAATTTAGGATTTAAACATTGATGATTTAAGATTTCAAATTATTTGATTCAAGTTCATTGGAATATCCCTATTATTTTCCTTAAAACCCAGACCAAATAGGAGAAAGTGGAAGCAAGTAGCTAGATACTGGATATTAGATGCTGCCGGAGCGCAAGCGGCCACGAACAAAATTATCAGGAGGGGGATTCGTGTTGTGAAAGTTTAAGCTGTTGAAGGTTGGGGTTATAGAGGTACTGTTTGAATCCTGAAAGTCACACGTTTTTTCTTTGCAGCGTTACTGCCCTCTGTATTGTGAGTTGTGAGTCAGGAGTTAGTCCATAATAGAGCACGAGTCACGCTCTTGCCTTGCACATCCCGAAGACTCGCGCTAGTTTGGGGGAGTAAGGAATTAGGAGTAGGGCGTTATTAGTCTTTAGCCCAGTTCTTTGGATTTACTGATGGCATAGTATCCAATGACGCCCAGCGCAGCACCAATGACTTTGTCCAAAACAGAAAATACAAATGGTCCTTTATAGTCGGCTTCAATGGAAAGATAAAAAGCAATTTCGATTACCGCTGCCGCCAGCAGAAGGGCCAGCAGGTAGGCAGGCGAAGCGATCGTGAATTTTTGCATGATCACAAAGACCACTGTAGCATACAGGATAAATCCGGGGATCAGAAAAATATAAAAACCCCGCGACATCATGTATTCATTGGTGAATGCAAAGGGAATGTTCGGGTCGTTCGTGCGGTACACGGCCAACAGTATATACTGCACGAGCACAAGAAACAATTCGGTGGCTACCCCGAACGCTATGGCACGACCATAGGTAATCTCTTTCTTCGTTTTCATCGGTTTAAATTTTATGGTTACGCGTGGTATACATACGCTTCGATGTGCGTTGAAATTGCTAATCAAGAATACAGGATGGGAAGGATTTTTAAAATGATGAAAATCATGAAACCCTGGTATCTGGTATCCAGCATCTGGTATCCATTTTTCTCTGTGTCCTCTGTGGTTAAGAATTTGATAAGTTAATGTGATGATGATTTGATGTGATCATGTGATCATGCCATGATGGGGTAATTGGTCCTGACAGGAATTAGTATCCAGTTTCCAGCTAAGCAGGCTACCCGCGATCCATGGTTACTGTTTATTCAATGACAGGGCATCAGGTAAGATCCGATTGTTGTAAAGTAAAAAACACGCACTTATCATACGGAGGTTTTTCCAGGTTTGTGTCACAAATCCACCTTTCGATAACCATTTTCCCAAAGAAAGTTCTTCAACTCCCGTTCTGTCTTTACTACTTTGGTTTCACTCCAATCAGGAAACAGCAGATGCAACTTTTCGTGTATCAACGTTCCCAAATATGCTTTTGATCTTTGACGGGGGTCTATCAATATAATCTGCTTCTTATCATCGGCCATACCAAATGCTTTCTGCCTTCCCAGTTTCCTGACTATTACTTTGGACTTTTTCATAGCTTGATGGATCTTAACTCCGGGTATCTAAAAACAGCTGGTGGATGGGACCTGTGCTTTGTGCTATCTGGAGTTGTGTGCTTTGCGGGGTCGGATCCAAAAAATTGAAACCATTCCACATTCATTAATCTCCCCATGCACGTAACTAATGTACAAATCAATAGAGGTGATATGAACCAGATCAATATCATCATGTTCGAGGGTATTTTTAAGGTCCGGCCTGCTGAAGAGCTATGGGGAATTTAGCCACTTATCATGTCCTTTCCAACCCAGCCTGTGACAGATTCCTATTTTAGGCTATTTTCAGCAGCGTTTTAAATTCTCCACAAAGTCCTCCGGTTAAATATGCAGTACTCTATCGCAGCGTCCTGCCTACGGCCATGCCTTCCTGCCTACCGGCAGGCAGGCGGCAGGTAAACATTCCATTCTGT
>DATCZR010000280.1:0-5632 GCA_036525835.1 Cyclobacteriaceae bacterium | reverse complement strand
CCCATCTGATCATTTCCTTTAGGGTAAAAATCAGCATGATGCACACAGAATAAAAAAGGATCACTTGTTTCCCATGGAAAACTCATGGGCTTTATTTGTAAAATGGTTTCACTCATTTGACTTACTATTTTAAGATTATGAATGTAACAACAGAAACCAGATAAAATATGTTCAAACGTCTTATTTGTATAATTTTTTTTGAGAAATAGATAATGTGATGATTAATATCATTGGCTCCTTTATCCCCACACTGTAAATTAGTAGCTGTTCAGGATTTAATTTATTAACCACTAGAAAAAGGAGGATATATGACACTTTTAAGAAAAGCTAATTTCCCATTTTTTAGAAATGAAAAATGGATGACTGATTTTTTCGATAACGATCGGTTCTTCGATGCAGACTGGATGAAACCATTTACAGTGCCTAGTCTACCTGCCGTAAATATCCTGGAAGAAGAAAAAGAATTTATCGTTGAACTGGCAGCTCCTGGCATGGACAAAAAAGATTTTCATGTAGAAGTTGAAAACGGTGTGCTCACCATTTCTGTTGAAAAAGAAATGGAAAAAGAAGAGGAAAATAAAAACTATACTCGCAAAGAGTATAATTACAATCAATTTGTTCGCTCTTTCACTTTACCGGAAAATATTAGTGATGACAAAATTAAGGCTCACTATGAAGATGGTATTTTGAAGCTTCAAATTGCTAAAAAGGAGCTTACCAAAGTTCCACCTAAAAAAGAAATCGCTGTTGTTTAAATAAAATAACAGAGAAAGCAGCCTGAAACCCGCGTCATCTTAAAGGTTCCCAGAGAACCCGGTGCAAAGTTTAGCGCGAATGATTAGGCTGACCGTTTGGAGGCCGACCCATGGTTAACGTTTTTGGGTTGGCCTCCTCACTTTTTTTGGACCAAAAATAATCCAATACCTATCATTCCAAGTGCTAATGCCAGATCAAGTAAATCCCAACTAGTCCATTCCACCACCTGCAAAACTCTATAAATACCAAAAACAAGGCCCAGTCCAATATACAAGTAGCCTCGCCAGTTTTTGAAATCCGCAGCCATTACTTCTTTTTCAATTGTTGCTCTACACGCTCCAACCGGGTATTGATCTCCTCAAGCTTATTTAAAATAATGATATGCGTTTTTTTGGCATCAATACCTACCGGGCTTGCATCACTTTGTATCATCAAAGCGATTTGCTCATACACTTTAGGGTCAACATTAAATTTATTTGCTTCCATATTATTTATTAGTCCAGATTACACTTCCCATTCACAAAAATTATGCTTCTCATTAAGATAAAATCCTGTTTTTGGATACAATCTGTTGCCCTCCATATTATCCTTCCCAGTTTCCAACATCATACCACAAGCACCGGAATTCCGACACAGTTATTTAGCTTTTTCTATTAGTGCAATGGAGTATCCTTGCCTTCTGAAATCTTGATGAACAAACAAATCGTTTAATACCCAAAACCTTTTTAGTGTGGTTGAAGAGAATGATGAATAAAGTTGGGTAAAACCCGTCATTTTGCCCTCATTATTGAATGATACAAAAATTTCAGATTCTTTCTTCTTGATACGCGTTTTCAAAAATAAACGAGTGCTTTCCACATCAGAATTCTTTTTGTAGAAGACACGATATTGATCAAATAGTTCTGCCAGGTAATTAAGATCCATTAATTCGGCTTTTCTAATATTCATTGTTTATAGTTCGGCTTAACAGTGTATACGCATCCAATTTCTCTTTTAAAATTATTTACTGAGAAAACTACCATTCAAGTTTACATTGATTTTTCCAGGCGCCTTTGAAAGGGCCCCATTAATAATGATGTAATCCATGCCCTCAGCCATTTGATGAGGATCTTCGTAGTTGGCAACGTCTTTCACTAGCGCAGGATCGAAAATGAGAAGGTCAGCCTTTTTGCCCACCTTAATAAACCCTCGATTTTTTATACCAATGATAGATGCGGGCAAAGAAGTCATTTTCCGGATGGCTTCGGCTAATGTAAGGCTATTTGTTTCATTAACATATTGCCCGATCACTTTCGCAAAAGATCCATATCCACGAGGATGATGCATCGTAGGCGACCCATCGGAGGAAATACAAACCAGAGAATCTTGAATTAATGCAGATTGTAACGCTTCGTCCATCACAAAGTACGCTCCAGAAGCACCCTCCGGTCCAATTATGTCTATAAGTACATCCTCAAAAGAAAGTTGAAGCGAATCAGCAATTTGCTTTAAGTTCATTCCCTTCCACTTTTCATTTCCTAGTAAAGTTGCCTCCGGTCCATTTCGCTTAAGTACTTTATCATGAAGATATTGTTTGAGTTCCTTTCTGCGGCTGGCGACTACTTGTCGGTAATCATTTGGGGCTTTTGCCCATTCAGGGAATACAATGCCAATACTGGTATAGCTTGCCATATAAGGATACACATCAGCAGTAACTTGAGTGCCTGCCTGCCGTGCCGAATCCAAAATAGAAAGTAAATGCCTGGCGCGCTCTGCGCCATTCCCAAAAACGACTTTGAAATGAGAAATATGAACAGGTGCATATTGCCCTTGCATCAATAATTCATGGATAGACTTTTCGATTTGATTATCATCCTCATTGCGCATATGACTCATGATAATTCCATGATGTGCACCCACCGCTTTTGCCAGTTCAGCCATTTCAGGAGCCTGGGCATAATATCCAGGTGTATACTCAAGTCCAGTGCTCATTCCAAAAGCACCCTGTCCAAAACCTTTTGACAGTAAATCAACCATCCGCTGCAACTGATCAGATGTTGGCTCCTCTGCATAGTTTGTCCCTGATAAAGATCTGAGTGTACTGTGACCAATAAAGGTGAGCACATTTACACCCACGCCAAGCGAATCTATTTGTTGTATCCAGGGTAGTAAATTCGCCGACTCATAACTAAACCCGTCCTGACCAAGACAAATGGTGGTGACACCCATGTTTAAAAAGTTTTCAAAACCGGGAGTTGCCAGCGGATCGCCATGTGCATGCGCATCAATAAATCCGGGAGACAATACCTTTCCTCGTGCATCAATTTTTCGCTGGACTGAAATCTTGCCTTCATCCACATTTCCAATAAATGCAATACTATCGCCACGAATCAAAAGATCTGCCGTATACGCTGGGTCTCCCGTTCCATCAAATATTTTGGCATCAGCAATAAAAATATCAAATGTTCCCGAAGGTTGGTTATCAGTGGAACAAGAGCATAGTATGCCACTGAAAATGGCAAAAATAAAAATTCTGACAGTCAGGAGATGATATAGATGAAGACTCATATAATATTCTTTATCCATCCACCGTCTACAGCTAGCGAGACACCTGTAATGTAACTGGCTCGCTCGCTGGCTAGAAAGCATACAGCCGCAGCAAACTCTTCAGGCTTACCAAATCGTCCTAACGGAATTTCAGAAGTCACCTGCTGAACAGCAGGATCCCCTGCAATCAGTTTTTTGAGTCGTGCTGTTTCTGTATAGCCCGGCATGACATTATTCACCGTGATATTATATTCTCCCAGCTCGTTGGATAAAGATTTCATAAGACCTGCCACGGAAGCCCGAACCGCATTGGATAAAATCAAATTATTTACCGGCTGCTTTACTGCTTGTGAAGTAATGGCTATGATGCGCCCCCATTTTTGCTTTTTCATTCCGGATAAGAAACCTTGTACCAAATCAACAGCACTGACCAATAATTGCTGATAGGCTTTGTCCCAATCTTCTTGCTTCAGCGTTTCAAATTTTCCAGATGGAGGTCCGCCGGTATTGGTAACCAAAACATCAACCTTGCCAAATTCTTTAAGACTAGTGCGAATCATTCTTTCTCGATCAGTTGCAAGTGATAAATCGCCAACTAATGCAAGTACCTTAACTCCCTTAGCGGCAATTTCATTTTTGGCATTCGTCAACTCCTCATTATTTCTTGCACATAAAATAATACTTGCTCCTTCCCGGGCAAGTTCCATGGCTACCGCCCTGCCTAACCCTTGACTAGAAGCGGCAATAAAGGCAACCTTTCCCCTTAAACCTAAGTCCATTATTTCCTCAGGTAATGATCAGAACCATCCAACCAATCTTCTCTGGGTGGTGACCAAGAATCAATTTCAACTACTTCACCAATCATCAATGCCTCGTGAGGTACGTTGGAAGGGATAACGACCACATCCCCCGCATGCAAATCCATAACCTGATCTTTTTCTTCTCCAAACCAAAAACGCATGGAACCAGTCACTACTTGAGTGATCTGCTCATGCACATGATGATGCAATGGCACTACAAAGCCATCTTTAAAGTTCATTCTAGCAATCATCATTTTTTCTCCAGTAATGATCTGCCGTTTCATCGATGGATTTACCTGTTCTTGAGGTACTTCATCCCAGTTTATTTTCCTAATCATGACACTTTGATTTAATAGACGACTAAGGTAATAGATTTGAAATAAATGTGCGCTACCGTACACATATGTACATTTTTGAAATTGATAATCACTTAAATCTAGAGGAAGCAGCATTCAGGGGGCAATATTACTATTGGCATGCTCATTGAATAAAAGATTAGAAACCAACTAATTACACACTCATGCGCGCAATTATTACTACTTGTCTGGTACTCATTGGGATAGCTTCTTTTGCTCAGCAAAACATAAAAGCTCAGGATATTATCAAAGAAATAAGCGATGGACATTCGGTGACCCATAAGAATGTGACAATCATAGGCTACCTTGATTTCACTGACCTTAAAAACCGAAGGAAAACGCAATCCTCATTCGAGTTATTTGGTAAAGGAAACGACCAATATGAAAGTACCGTTGAAGGGGCAGTCACCTTTATCAATTGCGTGTTCACTGACGATGTAATTGCCTACTACAACGAAGAAAAGAACAATGTTACTTTTATTGCCCATTTTGAAGAAGATGCTGTTTTCCAAAATTGTACCTTCAGGAGAAAGAGTGAATTTAAATACTCGGAGTTTGAAGAAAAGGCTGACTTTAGCGGATCCGTATTTAATCGCGAGGCTAATTTCAAGTATGCCAAATTTTCAGATGTGCCCAGCTTTGCGAAAGCTAATTTTAGAGATGATGCCAATTTCAAATACGCTGAATTTCAGCAAGGGGCAAACTTTGAGTCTGCTACATTCCTTCAATTGGCCAATTTTAAATATACCAAGTTTCGCACTCCACTTAATATTAAAAATGTCGCCTTTCGCGGAGAAGAAAATTTCAAATACACACGGGTAAACGGACAAAGTTTTACGGCGTACCTTCTAGATAACTGATAGAAATCAAAACTTTTTAGCTCCATAGAAAAATAATTAAATCTCGAATCGGGCCTTACACTTATAAGGTATAAGTACCTCTTATCAAGTGTAATGGCTTAAACTGGACCGATTCCAATAAATTTGTGTCCGAAAATTGACGTGAATTGAAAGTACTAATTGGATGTTTTGCATGGCTCCTAATGGTCACAGCTGTCCAAAGCCAAGTAATAACCCGAAAGCAAGTCTATATTAAGGAAGCAAGCTCTCCGATTAAGGTAGATGGTCGCCTTGATGAAGAGGCCTGGAAAGAATCTGTGCCTGCTAAAGACTTCATGCAAACGTTTCCTTATGA
>DATCZR010000279.1:0-5224 GCA_036525835.1 Cyclobacteriaceae bacterium | reverse complement strand
GGTGCGTTTGCCAAGGGATGGTAATGGTCTTTGCCACAGGATCCCAGGTACCGTTACCATTGCTCAAATATTGCGTAAACGGGCTTTGCACAAAAACACTTCCGCAGTTCTCCTCAATAGTAATTGACCACGGGTTCGGTGGGGTTGGGGATAAGCCGGCACCTGCTCCTAAAGGAAGATTTTGTAGGGTGTAGGCTCCAGAGCCTGCTGTTCCGGTTACAGTTTGATTCAATTGTGTTTGAACTCCTATTCCAGATGTGTTAAGCGTAGTAGCCGTCCAACTCCTATTCAGTGGAATTGCAGAGGTGCCGGAACAATCCTCAAGCGTGGTTACACTGATTTCGTTAGAAGGAGCCGACTTACCCCCTGCCCCGGATGCGCGCACCCTGAAGTAATAGGTGGTATTGCTGCTCAAGGCAGCCCCTGCTATTCCGGTTAGTACAAAGGAGGCCTGTGCGCGAGTCCACGTAGCATTGCGCGTAGTCCAATTAACGCTGTCGTAATTAAGGTTATCACCTACCGATGCTTCAATGATAAACCTGTCTTCGTTATTGGAGTTATCATTCCAGATAAGGCCGACCGCATTTCTATCTCTGCCAAAAGAAGCCAGATCAGAGGGTGCCGCAGGTGGAATAACGGGTGTATTGCTCCTATACACCAACCCACGATCCTTAGCGATGTAGGAATAGTTGGCTGTTGAGATTCTGGCCGCCCTATACCAATTACTAGCAGTTCCAGATGGGTCTCCGGTATTCACCCAAGTGTCGCCACCATCCGTTGAAAGGAAAATCGAGGTATTCAAGATATAGAAGGTATTGTCTCCGATTATCTGTAGTCGACCGTAGCTAGTAGAAGTGTTCTTGGTAGTCCAGGTTTGGCCGGCATCACTCGAAATATGAAGTTTTGCGTTGTTAGTAAGAACGTACAACTTGCCATTGAAGAAGTTTGCGCTCTCTATGTTATTTGTTGTTGGCAAAGAAACAATTTCGGTAGCTGTGCCCGTAGAAGGATCGACCTTATACAAAAGGGTCTTATTGAAATTGGTGTACTCATACACCCGAACAAAAATATTCCCACCGGCTGACAGGTACACGTCCCTCTTAGGCTCCGGTATGTAGCTTTCATCCGGACTTGTCATTCCTGTAATTGCAAGTTGAGTCCAGTTGACTCCCGCATCATTTGACTTCAAAATGTTGAATGTTGGAGGTGTTGTGGAATAATCACGGTTGACCGACAGCATGTTGGTACCATCATTAGTAAGTAGGTTGTCAAAGAAGTAGTTGCAATCGTTCACCAGGGACCAATTGGAACCATTGTCGGTTGATTTTAAAATGCCACATCCATGAGCAAAAACATTAGCGCCAGATTTCATAAACCCTGTGATATATCGGTTTGTAACGCCAGAATTAAGGAAATCCCAGGTGGCACCGTCATCAATCGAAATCAGAAATCCTTGGGGCCAACCTTTTGCATAAAGTAGTCGCCCGTTGCTCGTGATCGCGAAATCCTCAGGTGAAAAACCTGTAATTCCACTATTTGAAAGCGGGCCCCAACTTGCTCCACCATCTGTAGTACTGTAGAGCCCGGTGTTCTCAAGGCCCACCATGAATGTTGAAGCTGATTGGAAATAAGCTGCTTGTGGCGGTGCCCACGCACCTGAAAGTACACTACCAAGTTGTGTCCAGCTGGCCGCACCATCGGTGGACTTCCAGACATCGATGCCTACGAAAATGTAAATATTCCCGCTTGGATCTTTCTCAATAATTCGTGTGTCCCAGCCGAAGCAGCAAGGAGGAAGGTTGGTGGGCGCAACGCCTACTGATAATGTCCAGGTGTCCCCATTGTTGGTCGATTTGAAGGGGCCAGCGCTGGTAAGCGTGTAAATTGAAGTCCCACTAATTACTAGAGAGCGATTTTCAAAATAGTCAGTCCCGCTGTTGTTTGGGATACGTTGGTCTAAATTCAACCCGTTATTGGTTGATCTATAAACACCATCACCCCATGTCGAAATAAAGAAGTAACCAGATGAATTCACCTCAAAATCACTTGGATCTCCGTTAAATGAATTAACCTGCGTCCATGATGTTCCATCGTTGGATGAGCGGTACACAGTCTGGTAACCAATTATGAAAAGGAAGCTTGTGGTCTTGCGAATAAATCTTGCATTCGTGAAGCCGGTGTTTGCTGTCAGCGTCCAATTGGTTCCGCCATCAGTCGAAGTAAACAGCCGATTATAGGCCAACGCATATAATTTGCCGCTTGTCGCATCTCTGGTAATATCTGCAAGGTTAAAATCGGTTATGCCAGTGTTTGACGTTGTCCAGGTGCTGCCATTGTCAGTACTCTTAAGCACGCCCGCGCCATTCATTATCCCCAACAAGTTTGCCCCCGCGCTGATGATTTTCTTAGGTGAACCTCCATATGGTCCATTCAGCGCGGTATAAGTCTGTGTTCGCGCCTGTAATGAGGCCCCAAGAATGAGCACGCTTAGTAATATTTTCCTTACCATAGAATTTCAATTCTTCTTTGAATAATCAATTTTTTGTAATTGAAGGTAGCGGAGGATCAAGTATTCCTTCATCTTTTGGTGAGCCACCGCCAAGGAATGCCGCAGCTCCACCAGCCGCAGCAAATGGCAATACTTTAAGCAATAATGGTATTTTACTCTTTACAGCAAACGGCTTGGAATAAATGACTTCATCCCCATTTCTGGAATCCGTTATCTTTAATTTATAATCTTTCCCCTTCTTAGCTTTTGATGGAATATTTACTGTGTAATTTCCTGAATTGGGTTGATTCACCTCTCCGCTTACCCGTTCATTTCCTTTTAGCAACTCTATATGAATGGGATTGGTAGCACCTGGCTTCCAATACAATGGGTAACTTTTTCCTCTTTTATAAGCCTTTGGCACAGTGAAGTTCGTCAGTTTCACAAAAGGAACGTAAACCCTTCCTCTTATTTCAAGAGCAATTTTACCTTTGTAACCTCCATATTCTTCACGAATTGCCCATACTGCTTTTCTGCCTGTCCCCGGCTTAATTTCGGGGCCAATATCCCCGGTTACTTTGGCAAGTGGCGCATTGAAATTATCTCTCGATGAATAAAGGTTAAGCAAGTACTCATGACCAGGACTTGAGTCATCTAAGTCGTAATGGACAATAATGTTAGGTCCGGCTAGCTCTACTTTATTGATTTGTACCGTTTGACCATAAGTAAAGGTCGTTAAAAGCGTAAACGCTCCAAGTAGTAAGGTTGGCCTCATAGACTTCAGATTAAGCTATCGGTTTAGCCTCTAAATTTACAGAAATTAAGGAAAACTCCGCTATTACAGTTAGATACCTTATTTCAGGTTAAGTAACCTGATTGCAATTTCAACTTATCCTACTCCAATTCACGGCAGACTTCCGCATGGCAGCTACCTGGGTCTTAACGGCCAGATTTTCCGGTTTTTCAAGATTCGGGTCTTCCTCCATCAGCTTGATAGCCGCATCCCTTGCTTGTTGCAACAGCAATCCATCTTTGCTTAAATCCGCTATTAAGAGATCCAGCGCTCCGCTTTGCTGCGTGCCCATCAAGTCACCAGGACCGCGCAATTTCAAATCGGTTTCCGCAATCTCAAATCCATTGTTGGTTTTGACCATGGTGCTCAACCTGATTTTGGAGTCGGCACTGAGTTTATAGTCTGTCACCAAAATGCAATAAGACTGCTCAGCTCCTCTGCCCACACGTCCCCTCAACTGATGTAGTTGTGACAGCCCGAAACGTTCCGCACTTTCAATGATCATGACCGAGGCATTGGGAACATCTACCCCTACTTCGATGACTGTAGTCGCCACCATGATCTTGGTTTCCCCTTTTACAAACCTTCCCATTTCAAATTCCTTGGCTTCCGGTTTCATCTTGCCATGAAGAATCGATATCGGCACTTCCGGAAAGGCACGCGCCACACTTTCATAGCCATCCATTAAATGTTTCAAATCCAACTTCTCTGATTCTTCGATCAGCGGATAAACAATATAGATCTGTCGTCCTGCTGCGATCTGTTGTCGCATGAATTCGCTAATCTTCAGGCGATGTGAGTCATATTGATGCGTTGTCTTGATGGGTTTTCTTCCCTTGGGCATTTCATCAATCACAGAAATTTCTAAATCTCCATACAAGGTCATCGCCAGGGTACGGGGAATGGGTGTGGCTGTCATAACTAACACATGCGGATACACATTTTCATTCTTCTGCCATAACTTCGATCGTTGAGCCACCCCAAAGCGATGTTGTTCATCTATCACTGCCAATCCAAGTTTGTTGAACTTCACTTCGTCTTCAATAAGTGCATGCGTACCAATCAGGATTTTCAGTTCACCGGTTTCTAACCTGTAATGCAGTTCTGTCCTCGCCTTTTTCTTGGTTGATCCGGTAAGTAATGAAATGGACAAACCCATCAGGTCGGCATATTTTTTAAGATTGACATAGTGTTGTTGAGCTAATATTTCCGTTGGCGCCATCAGGGCAGCCTGGGCATCACTGCCAATGACCAGGAGCATACAGATAAAGGCAACAATGGTTTTGCCGCTACCTACATCGCCTTGCAATAACCTGTTCATTTGTTTACCCGACTTCATGTCAGCATAAATCTCACGGATTACCCGCTTTTGTGCCTCGGTGAGCGGGAATGGCAAATGCTTGTCATAAAATTCGGTGAGAATGGCGGTATCATTAAAAACCAACCCTTTGAATTTTTCCTGCCTCACCAGTTTCATCTTGATCAGCCGAAGCTGGATGTAAAACAACTCTTCAAATTTCAAACGCTCCTGGGCCGTACTAAGCAATTGGTGAGATTGCGGAAAGTGAATATTGAGAATAGCTTCTTTCTTGGCAATGAGATGTTGTTTTTTAATCAGACTATCTGGTAGGGTTTCCCTGATGTAATTTATGGATAGTTTCAAAAGCTCGCGTTGAACTTTTACCAGAAATCTGTTATCAAGATATTTGGAGCGAAGCTTTTCAGTAAGTGGATATACGGGTTGCAAAAACCCTTTCTTCTCTTTAGCGGCAGTTACGGACTCTACTTCAGGATGCGCAATCGAAATGCTTCTGCCATATTGATTTGGTTTTCCGAAGATGATGTATTCAACTCCCGGCTTTACTTTATCCAATACCCAATTAATCCCCTGGAACCAAACCAATTCCAGCTCTCCGGTTGCATCTTCAAAATAGGCCACCAAT
>DATCZR010000278.1:0-15837 GCA_036525835.1 Cyclobacteriaceae bacterium | reverse complement strand
CATGCCGCATGCTGGCGTTGAAGAGAGTACGCGGATAGTGCAACAACTAGACATGCGCCTGGCCAGCATTCCTGAAGTGGAGTTGGCCGTAGGTAAGATGGGGCGTGCCGAATCCGCACTGGACCCTGCTCCCATTTCCATGTATGAAAACGTGATCAACTACAAATCGGAATTTGTGTCCGATGAAAAGGGTCATCCGATTACTTTCAAAGTGGATGACAAAGACCGGTTTGTGCTGAGCAACAACCAAAAGCTCACCAACGAAGAAGCACTGGCCTTAAGCATCGACACCAAATTGCTGATTCCCGATGAAGACGGTCAGTATTTTAGAAACTGGAGAGCAGCCATCAAAAGTCCGGATGACATCTGGAACGAAATTGTACGCGTTACTAAAATACCGGGTGTTACCTCCGCGCCAAAATTGCAGCCTATCGAAACTCGACTGGTAATGTTGCAGACAGGAATGCGTGCACCCATGGGCATCAAAGTATATGGCCATGACTTAAATGTGATCGAGCAATTTGGTATGGAACTGGAAGCCATTTTGAAACAAGTGCCTTCCGTAAAAGCAGAGGCCGCCTTTGCCGATCGCATTGTAGGCAAGCCTTACCTGCATTTGAATATTGATCGTGATGCCATTGCCCGTTACGGGCTTAGCGTGGAGGAACTGCAGCAGTCCATCGAAACAGCGATTGGCGGCATGCCCGTTACTACTACGCTTGAAGGACGTGAAAGATACCCGGTGCGCGTGCGCTATCCCCGCGAGCTACGCGATGATCCGGATCAAATCAAAAAGATTTTGATTCCTACTCCCACAGGAGTACAAGTGCCACTTGGCGATCTGGTAAAAGTAGAATACCTGCGCGGGCCGCAAATGATCAAAAGTGAAGACACCTTTTTGGTCGGGTACGTGCTGTTTGATAAAAAGCAAGGCTATGCCGAAGTAGATGTGGTGGATGAAGCCCAACGATTCATCCAGCAAAAAATAGACAGTAAGGAACTGGTGGTGCCTGCAGGCATCAACTACAAGTTTTCAGGCAGCTATGAAAACCAGGTCCGCGCCGTAAAAAGACTGGCGATAGTAATACCATTGAGTCTCATGATCATTTTCCTGTTGCTGTATTTCCAATTCAAGACGGTGATCGCTTCTTCCATTCACTTTTCGGGTGTGTTTGTCGCGTTTGCCGGTGGCTTTATCATGATCTGGTTATACAGCCAAGGTTGGTTCATGAATTTTGATATCGCGGGTGTCAACATGCGCGACCTGTTTCAAGTGCACACCATCAACTTAAGCGTAGCCGTGTGGGTGGGATTCATCGCCTTGTTTGGTATTGCCACCGACGATGGCGTAATCATGGGAACTTACATCCACCAGGTATTTGAAGAACGAAAGCCCAGCACAGTCGCTGAAGTAAGAGAGTCGGTAATGATTGCCGGAAAGAAAAGAGTGCGCCCCGCCATGATGACGGCCGCCTGTGCAATTATCGCATTGATCCCGGTACTTGCCTCCACCGGAAAAGGCAGTGACATCATGGGACCGATGGCAATACCCACCTTTGGCGGCATGGCCATTCAGCTGATGACCATTTTTGTCGTGCCTGTTTTACAAGCTGTATGGAGAGAGTCAGTTGTTAAAAAAGAATCTAAATCGAATTGATTATGATACGATACAATATATATCTAATCGCATTTTTAATGTCCCTCACTACCCTTTATGGACAATCTCAACTGGATCAGTACATAAAGGTTGCTGTACAAAACAATCCCGGATTGAAAGCCAGTCGTGCGGAGTTTGAGGCAGCCATGCAGCGGACCGCACAAATGGGTTCATTGGACGATCCCAACTTCCGGGTTTCTTCATTTGGTCAAATGGTGGAAACACGCACCGGTCAGCAGATGGCCCGGTTTTCATTGGAACAAATGTTTCCCTGGTTTGGTACGCTTAGAGAGCAAAGGAATGCAGCTGCCTTGAACGCGGAATCAGTATTCGAGTCATTCAAGAACGATCAGAACGAACTCATCTTCAATGTGAAGGAGGCTTATTACCCATTGTATGAAATCGATGAAGCGATTCGCCTGAATCAAGAGAACCTGAAAATTCTGGAATCTTTCAAGACCATTGCCATTTCAAAATTTCAGAATGGTGCGGGCAAGCTGAGTGATGCCTTGCGCGTAGACCTGATGACGAATGACATCAACACCGACATTGGTATACTAAAAGAAAAAAGAAAGTCATTGGTTATCGCCTTCAACAAATTGCTTAACCGCGATGAGGATGAAGAAGTAATTGTTACTCCCTACAAGGAGTCCGAATTACAAACCATCAGCAGGGACAGTTTGGCGAACAATCCACAATTGGAAGTGCTGCGCAAGAAGGTGATGGCCGCTCAGGCGCAGGAAAGGCTGGCAGAGAAACAGGCGATGCCAAAATTGGGGTTGGGTGTGGAGTACATCATTACACAAAAGCGACCCGAGATGACTTTCGCTGACAATGGCAAGGATGCTTACATGGCGATGTTTTCTATTTCGTTACCGATCTACAGAAAGAAATACAAAGCCAGCATTAAAGAATCACAGTTGATGCAAACGTCATTTACCGAGATGCAAACTGAAGTAGAGAACAAATTGATTGCCCAATACCAGATGGCGAGCTTCGAGTTGGAGCAAACGCGCCAACAATTGGCACTGTATCAAAAGCAAGTAGCGCAGACGAATCAAATTGTTACGCTGTTAATGACAGCCTATGGAAACGACAAAGCTGACTTTGAAGAGATACTGCAGATGCAGCAACAACTTTTGAAATACGAAATGCTTGAGATAAGGGCGAAGAAGGAATATGTGCTTAGTGTTGCGAGGTTGGAATACCTCACCGCGAACTGATATGACAAATATGGATATGAAAGTCAAACAAAACACAGTCCGTCATCGCGAGCGCAGCGTGGCGATCCCATTGTTCGAAGCTCAATCAGGAGATTGCGACGATCTCCCGATTAGTATCTGGAGCCCTAACAATGACGACCTTATTACTAACAAGGCAATGAATTTATCACAACAAGAAAATCAACAATCATGAAAAATATATTTCAAAACAAGTTTGTAATCATTATAACCACCTTGGTTATTGGAATTGCAATCGGCTGGATAGTGAGTCCATCGTCTCAGGAACAGGTAAACACTGCAGAAGAACATCAACACGACAGCGCTGCTGAGATCTGGACTTGTTCTATGCACCCCTCCGTGCGTCAAAACGAGCCAGGTCAGTGCCCGATTTGCGGGATGGACCTGATTCCATTAGGCAATGAAGATGATGGTGGCGACCCGATGGAAGTGAAAATGAGTGAGACCGCCATGAAGCTGGCCAATATTCAAACGACAGTCGTGGGCACCGGTAATTCTGTCAAAGAAGTACGACTGAATGGCAAAGTGCAAGCCGATGAAAGGAGAAAATCATCACAAGCTGCCCACATCCCGGGAAGGATTGAGCAACTGCTGGTGAACTTCACGGGAGAGTATGTGCAACTGGGTCAGACCATTGCACAGATATACTCGCCTGAACTGGTGACCGCACAAAAAGAACTATTTGAAGCCAGTAAAATCAAGGAAGCACAACCCGAATTATATGCGGCATCTCGTGAAAAATTGAAGAACTGGAAATTCACCGATAAACAGATCAATGCCATGCTGGAATCCGGAAAACCGCAAGAGAGATTCCCCATCCTCGCGGATGTATCCGGTGTGGTATTGGAAAGGCGCGCCAATGTCGGCGATTACGTGATGCGAGGTGCACCCATCTACGATGTAGCAGACCTGAGCAGCGTGTGGGTGTTGTTTGATGTCTACGAGAGCGATATGCAATGGGTGAATAAGAATAGTGAAGTAACATTTACCGTACAATCGCTGCCGGGAGAAGTGTTCGCAAAAAAAATTACCTTCATAGACCCCCTGATTAATCCGGTAACGCGGGTGGCCTCTGCTCGTGTGGAAATGAGCAACCTTGGTTTGCGTCTAAAACCCGAAATGTTTGCATCCGCCATTATCAAGAGTAAACTCAAAAGCGGCCAGGACATCATCGTACCCAAAAGTGCGGTCATGTGGACGGGAGAACGGTCGGTGGTCTACCTGAAAAAAATGACTGACGCAGGAGCCACCTTCAGGATGGCTGAGTTAACGTTAGGACCTTCATTGGGTGACGCCTACATAATTAAAGAAGGTTTGAATTCCGGAGATGAAATTGTCACGAACGGTACATTCACCATTGATGCCGCCGCGCAACTGGCAGGTAAGCCCAGCATGATGAATCCAGATGGTGGTGCCATTATGACGGGGCATCAACACGGTGAAAAAAATCCTGGTCCGGCAAAAGAAGATCACAGCTCGCTTCAGCCGGGAGCCAGGTTTGACGTAAACGAGAAGTTTAGGGTCCAATTAAGCTCCATACTTGCTCCTTACCTGGTGACGAAAGACGCGTTGGTTAAAACAAATGCGGCCGATGCAGCCAAGGCGTCAAAAGACCTGAAAGCAGCAATTGGTAAAGTGGATATGAAGTTGGTAAAGGATGATGCCCATCATGCCTGGATGAAGCTTCTGGTCACATTAAATGATGCGGTTGCCAAAATCGAAAGCGCTGCTGATGTGGAAATGCAACGCAAGTCCTTTTCAGCGTTTAGCGATGCCTACTATGAAAGCATTCAACAATTTGGCGTTTCGGGACTTGAAGCTTATTATCAATTCTGCCCCATGGCCTTCAAAAATGCTGGAGCCCATTGGATCAGTCAAAATAAAGAAATACAAAATCCGTATTTTGGAGAAAAAATGATGAAGTGCGGATATACCAAAGCAGAACTTAAATGATTGCATTCAAAACTTTACTGTCACTGCACTCCGCCAGCAGGCGGAGTGGCGATCTCCAATTCAGGGAATATTTTGGAGATTGCTACGGTCGTTTCTCCTTCGCAATGACGCTTTCCTTATTTTCGTTTTCGAACATTATTAACAACTTAACCAACTAAATTAGAGTCATGAAAAGATCAATATTCACAATCGTCTTTGCATTCCTATTGGTGACCACACTATCATTTACACTGACCTCATGTGGCGGTC
Organism: Cyclobacteriaceae bacterium; assembly: GCA_036525835.1. GTDB lineage: Bacteria > Bacteroidota > Bacteroidia > Cytophagales > Cyclobacteriaceae > ELB16-189. Next base: position 10,737 of record DATCZR010000278.1, on the reverse strand, counting down.
ATAAAACAGAAGAAGTCGCAGAAGCCGTTTATGCGTGCCCCATGCATCCAGAAGTTAAAGGTAAGGAAGGCGACACCTGCAATGAATGTGGGATGGCGTTGGAAAAAGTTGAAGAGGAAGAAGGACATGAAGATACACAACATTAATAAGTTGAAACACAGATATATTAACTCCTCGTTGATTTTCGGAGCAGCTTTATCCTTATTGAGCTGTTCCGGCAGTCAAACCGATCTTGATAAAATAAGTCTGCAAACCCTGGAAGGTCAGTCCATCAACATGAGTGACTTTAAAGGCAAAACGGTTTTTGTCAACTTCTGGGCCACCTGGTGCAAGCCCTGCATTAGGGAAATGCCTACCATTGCCACAGCCCAGGAGCAACTGAAAGACAAAAATGTGGTCTTTCTTTTTCCTTCCAACGAAAGCGCAGACTTGATCCTTGAATTTAAGGAAAGAAGGAACTTTGACTTTAATTACGTTCAGGTTCAAAATATGGAGGCACTCAACATTCAGGCATTGCCTACCACCATGATCTTTAACCAATCGGGTGAGCTGATATTCTCAGAGATGGGATTTCGCGATTGGAGCACACCAGAAAATCTTGCATTAATTACCGGTAAATAATCCACCATGAAAAAATTACTTCTTACATTCCCCATCCTTTTAATTTCTTTTGCATGTTCCTATGAAAAAAAGGAAGAGGCATCTGACTTAGTGGGAACACCAACGGAATCTCCAGCGGGACCGCAGAGCGCAACTCCTTATTTGTTTACCGATAAGAATAATACCACCTACCTATCGTGGACTGAGAAAACTGATAGCCTGAATTTCTTCAAGTATGCAAAACTTGAGTCAGGTTCCTGGTCTTCTCCTGCATTGATTACGTCTGGAAAAACCTGGTTTGTGAATTGGGCAGACTACCCTATGATCGCGGCAGACGGCAGTAATAATCTTGTATCCCATGTACTGAATAAAAGCGGTGAAAGTACTTACGCTTATGATGTGCAGCTTTTTGTTTCCACTGATGGCGGACAAAGCTGGGATAATTCATTTGTCCTGCACGATGATGGAAAGCAAGCTGAACATGGCTTTGTCAGTCTACTGCCCTATCAGGAAAATCTGTTTGTGGCCTGGCTTGATGGACGGAACACTGTTGCAGAAGGCATGGAGGATATGAAAAGCATGGCTGGTCATGAAGGGCATCAGGGCACCATGAGCTTACGCGGCGCGGTTTTAGATTATTCCGGAAAAAAAATAAATGAATGGGAGCTCGATAACAAAACGTGTGATTGCTGTCAAACCGGAGCTGCAATCACCGACAACGGACCCGTAGTCGTTTATCGCGACCGCTCGGATGAAGAAGTGAGGGACATGTCTATTGTGCGCTTGGTAAATGGTGAATGGACCACCCCTAAATCAATCTATGACGACAAATGGAAAATAGCCGGCTGTCCGGTAAACGGTCCAAGAGTGGAGGCCCTAGGCAACAGTTTAGCCGTTGCGTGGTTTGGAATGGTGAAAGAAGAAGCACAGGTGAAAGTAATATTTTCAACAAATGGCGGCGAAACTTTTGGTGCACCCATCCGCATCGATGAAGGGAAAGCCATTGGGCGTGTGGATGTGGTGATGCTGGATAAGGACAACGCGATGGTGAGTTGGATGGAAGGTACAGTCATCAAGGCTGTCAAAGTAAATCGCGATGGATCGAAGGAAACGCCCATTGTTATTGCAACCTCCTCGGAATCACGTTCCAGCGGATTCCCGCAGATGACCAAAGCTGGAAACGAATTGATCTTTGCCTGGACGGATGATGCCGAAAAGCAAGTGAAGGTGGCCAGTGTCAAATTATAATACCTAAATAACTCAATATGTTAACGCGAACTCTTATTACCGTAAGTTTTGGTTGTATCCTCGCTTGCTCTGCACCCGTGAAAGAATCCATCAGTGAGCAAGAACCAACAGATATTAAAGTAGTACCAGACGGTGTAGTCATCGGTCTGCAACCTGAAGCCGATACGTTGAAAGGAAGCCTGAAAGCGTATGCTACTTCCAAAATCGGCCATACGGCCTTTACCATTAACTACTACTCTCCGGCTACGCGTGGCCGAATGATCTGGGGTGGATTGGTTGCTTATGATAACGTGTGGGTAACAGGAGCTCACAAAGCCACCAACATTGAATTCGATACTGCGATCGATATTGGTGAGACTACAGTACCTGCCGGTAGGTATGCTTTTTTTACGATTCCCGGTAAAGACAGTTGGACGATTATCCTTAACAAGAACTGGAATCAACATCTGGCCGATGATTATGATCAAGCCGAAGACGTGGTGCGAATGACCGTAACTCCCGAAACTGAGGAAACCAACCAAGAAAGATTGCGCTATGTCATCGAGGCTGAAGGAGATGGATCTGGAGAAATTGTTATGTATTGGGACAAATTAGAGCTGTCCATTCCCTTCTCAATTGCCAATTAAAGATTAAAAGGATGTTTATGTCCTTTCTCAAACTTGGTCTCCGCAACCTGTTTGGTAGAAACAGGTTATACTCTATTATAAATGTCATCGGTTTAGCTATTGGCCTGGCCTCTCTATGGCTGGTGTCCTTATTCATTTACGATGAATACAATTTCGACAACCACTACAGCAATACTGATCGAATCTATCGCATCGTCCTCGACTTTACCAGCGATGGCAATGTTACCTCCTGGGCCAAAACCAGTGCTCCGATTGGCCGCTACCTGCATGGAATGTTTCCGGAAATAGAACATGTAGCCAGAATCAGAAAGAACCCGGGAACGGACTTATTGTCTGTGAACGAAAAACAATTTTATGAGTCTCAGCTTTTCTTTGCAGATAGTACTTTCTTTCAACTATTTGACATTCCTTTCCTTCAGGGTAATCGAGATCTCGCGCTTTCAACCAAAAACAGTATTGTCATCACCGCCTCATTGGCTCAAAAATACTTTGGCACAACGGATGTTCTTGGAAAATCTATCAGATACGATCACCAACTGGACTTGAAAATTACCGGGGTAATGCAAGAGATGGCACACAATTCCCATTTCATAGCTGATGCTATTGTCACTTTTTCTTGCCTGCAGGAAATGCTGGGAGAAAAGCGTCTTGCCCACTGGGGTCAGTTTGATCATTATACGTATATTCTGTTGACTGAAGGGGCCAGTCCTGAATCACTTAAATCAAAATTCCCTGAACTACTCCAACGCCACGCTCCGGAATGGGTGCAGCAAAAAGAGACACTCCTTTTACAGCCACTGAGGGCGATCCACCTGCAATCTGACAGAAAGGACGAAATAACACCCAACAGCAATGAACGCTATTCCTTTATTCTGGGCACCATTGCTTTTCTAATTTTATTGATGGCTTGCGTCAACTTTATCAATTTAACCACGGCCACTCAACTATCCAGAACGAGAGAAGTAGCCATCCAAAAAGCATTAGGCGCTAATACTAGAGTACTTGCGCTTTATTTTTTTTTTGAGTCAACAATCATCTGTGCTGGTGCGCTTGTGCTTTCCTTCGTCCTTGCCCAGCTCACTATCCCCTATTTAAATTTAATTACCGGCAAGGAAGTTGATTTACTAACGAGTACATGGCTATTTATTCCGGCCATTGGAATCGCCTCTTTAATTAGTTTGCTCACCGGACTCTTCCCTGCCATGCAGTCTTCCAAAGTAATGGCCTCTCAATTAGGCAAGTCGGTAGCAGTTTCTTCGAACAGGTCCAAATTGCGCTCTCTTCTCGTGGTGTTTCAATTCAGCCTATCCATATTCTTGATTATCGCTACCTGGATTGTTTTTGATCAGCTCACCTTTTTACACCATGCACGTTATGGATTTGATAGCAAAAACGTTATTGTCATACCCATTAAAGACAGATCACAAAACGATCGCTTTAAAACCCTGAGTCATGAGTTGGAAGAGTTACCTGGGGTTTCCAAAGCAGCCTTTTCTTCCAGCACACCTGGAGCTAATAATTCACTCACCTACACGTACACCTTCTCCGGTTCCGAATTAGGCGAACAGCCAATAGCTACTTTTATTGTCGATGACAATTTCCTGGAATTATATAAAATAAACCTGAAAACAGGCAGGCTGCTCAATCCAATGATTACTGATACGTTAGCGGACGTCATTGTAAATGAGGCCGCTATAAAGACTTTCCGACTCAAAGATCCGATTGGTCAATTGGTTACCGGAAAGGTAAAAGGTCTCGTGGTCGGTATTGTCGAAAACTTCAATCATGCATCCCTGCATGACCAGGTACAGCCTGTGATCATGTATACCTACATCCCGACACTCCGATTTGTTTCGGTGAAGCTAACCGATGTACCAAATGGAATAGCAGCATTAGATCAGAAGTGGCCCCAACTATACGATGGCTATCCCTTGGAATACGACTTTCTTAACGATCAAATTCAACAATTGTATGGAGCCGAGTTGCAATTAATGGAGGCTTATACTTCTTTTTCCATCATAGCTATTATCATAGCCGGAGTGGGTCTGATCGGTCTGACGACATATCTGCTGAATCGCAAAAAGAAAGAGATCAGCATCCGAAAAGTATTTGGAGGTAGCACGTTAGGGATCATTTTCTGGGTATATGGTGGCTACAAAATTATTATTGCAGTAGCCTCCTTATCTGCCGGCCTTTTGGCTTATTACTTAATGAGTAATTGGTTAAGTGAGTTCAGCTATCGGATCGAGTTAAACCTATACTATTTTATTATTCCGCCACTGCTTATGACTTTCATATTATTGCTAACCACTGGATTTCAAACTGTACTGGCTTCTGCTGTCAATCCAGTTATCTATTTGAGAGAGAATTGAAATTATATAACTCATTCCGTGAATTATGTATCACAAATTATCGTTGAAGAGATGAATTTTGTTTCATAAACTAAAAAAAATGAAACACACTTATAAAATAGCCGGCATGACCTGTGAGGGCTGCCGGAACCACGTAGAACAAACTCTTGTTCATGTCGATGGCATAGAATCCGTAACAGTTGATTTAAAAGCAGGAAAGGCGGTACTCACCATGACCAATCATGTGCCATTGGAAAAATTGCAGAAAGCAATGATGGATGAAGGTGGCGCGTATAGCATTTCCCTGCCCGGAGATCACCATCAACACGATCATCATCATCAAAAACACCGTCCAGCTCCCGCAAAAAAACCTGAAGGTGAAAGAACTGGCACTTACTACTGTCCCATGCATTGTGAGGGAGACAAAACCTACGATCAACCCGGCAGTTGTCCGGTATGCGGAATGGACCTAGTGGAAGAAGTGAGTTTGAAAAGCAATAAGGACAACCAGTACACCTGCCCCATGCATCCTGAAATTATTAAAAATGAGCCCGGCAGTTGTCCTATATGCGGAATGGATTTGGTGCCTCTAACAGCCAATGACTCTGCAGAAAGCAAAACCTATCAGGCATTGCTCAAGAAGTTTTACATGGCTGTTGGTTTTACATTGCCAATTTTTCTAATCTCCATGTCCGATATGGTTCCAGGAAATCCTTTGCATGACATCCTGAGCATGAGAAACTGGAATTGGGTACAACTTGGACTTTCCATACCAGTCGTTTTTTATGCCACCTGGATATTTTTTGAACGGGCCTACAAATCTCTTGTTACCTGGAACTTGAACATGTTCACCTTGATTGGAATAGGTGCAGGTACCGCATGGTTATTCAGTCTTTTCGGAATGCTTTTTCCCGACATCTTCCCTGATCAATTCAAAACAGAGGCAGGAACAGTGCATGTCTACTTTGAAGCGGCAGCGGTGATCCTGACGCTTGTATTGTTAGGTCAATTACTGGAGGCGCGTGCGCACAGCAAAACCAATACCGCAGTTAAAGAATTATTAAAGCTCAGTCCCAACAAAGCGGTTAGAATAAAAGACAGTGAAGAAGAAGAGGTATCCATTGATGATATCCACATTGGAGATCTTTTGCGGGTGAAGCCTGGTGATAAAATTCCGGTGGATGGTGTAATCGAAGATGGCGAAAGCCATATCGATGAATCCATGATCACCGGAGAACCAGTTCCGGTCACCAAAAGCAAAGGTGACAAGGTGAGCTCGGGTACCATTAATGGGAATCAATCTTTTACCATGCGTGCAGAAAAAGTAGGTTCCGATACCTTGCTTTCGCAAATCATTGAGATGGTGAACAAAGCCAGCAGAAGCCGGGCTCCCATTCAAAAATTGGCCGATACCGTTTCGGGTTACTTCGTTCCGATCGTTGTTCTGGTAGCCGTAATCACTTTTATCGTGTGGGTAATTTTTGGGCCGGAGCCAAGGTATGTGTATGCGTTTGTAAATGCCATCGCAGTATTGATTATCGCCTGTCCCTGTGCGCTGGGCCTTGCCACACCAATGTCGGTTATGGTCGGTGTTGGTAAAGGTGCGGGACTAGGTGTGCTAATCAAAAATGCAGAAGCCCTAGAAACCCTTAATAAAATTGATGTACTGATTATTGATAAAACCGGAACCATCACCGAAGGCAGGCCCTCGGTTGAAAGCGTGACCGTTACTTCTGCAAATCTCACGGATGCTGATTTACTTCAATACATTGCTTCTCTTAATCAATTAAGTGAGCACCCGTTGGCGGAAGCCACGGTCAGGTATGCAAAAGCACAAAATGTAAAATTATTGAAAGCAGAAGAATTCAAGTCAGCGTCAGGTTTGGGCGTTTCAGGAGTTATTAACGACCAGAAGGTGGCTGTCGGTAACGAAAAAATGATGAAGCATTCACAGGCAACGTTGCCGGACGACATCGTAAAAAAGGCAGAAGAGTCTCAAAAAAAAGGCCGGACAATTTCTTACTTGTCCATTGACAGCCAGGTGGTTGGATTTGTTGCCATTGAAGACGCCATAAAGAAAAACAGCAAAGCTGCCATCCATGAACTTCAGAGAAATGGAATAGAAATAATCATGCTTACCGGAGATAACGCAAACACGGCAGGCGCTGTTGCCCGGGAATTGAACCTGGTTCATTACAAGGCAGGGATGCTCCCGGAGAATAAACTGGAGGAAGTCAAACGGTTGCAGTCGGAAGGAAAGAAAGTGGCCGTAGCAGGAGATGGCATTAACGACTCACCTGCTTTGGCCCAAAGCGATGTAGGTATTGCCATGGGCACAGGCACGGATGTGGCCATCGAAAGTGCCGGAGTAACGCTTGTCAAGGGAGACCTGAAAGGAATTCTGAATGCATTTAACCTCAGCAAAAGAGTAATGCGCAACATCAAACAAAATCTTTTCTTCGCATTGATTTATAATACCATTGGGATCCCCATTGCGGCAGGGCTTTTGTTTCCCTTCTTTGGCCTTTTACTCAGTCCCATGATTGCGGCTGCGGCCATGAGCCTGAGCTCCGTGTCAGTAATTGGAAATAGCCTGAGGTTAAGAACGGATTGAGAAAAATTGGCAATCACTGTCTTTTTACGAATCAGCTCAAGTAAATTGCGTAATGAACTTCATGTCTTTTCTGCACTTACTTTTAATCTCCATGACGACTCCCTACAAGCCACTGGTCAAAGCAACTGATTTGCCGGACTATTCCAATGCAGTCATCATCGATGCCAGGGGCGGACCCGATGCCAGGGAAAGGTATTTAAAGGGCCACCTCGCCGGTGCGCTGTTTGTGGATCTGGAAACACAACTTTCACAAAAGGAAGAAAATGCCAAAGACGGAGGAAGGCATCCCCTTCCCAAAATTGAAAACTTCGCCAGGCTCTTGGGAGAATTGGGCATCTCGAACAAATCACAAGTATTGGTTTATGACGACAAGCATGGCGCCAACGCGTCTGCCCGCTTTTGGTGGATGATGCGTGCAGCAGGACATGAAAAGGTTTGGGTAATCGATGGCGGCTTGCAAGCGGTAGAGAAAAGTGGGATTGTTTTGTCTACCAGAGCAGAGTCTGTTGGAAAAGTGGCCAAGTATGAAGCGAAGTCATGGCAGCTTCCTAGGGTGACCATGGATGAAGTAAAAAAAGCGTCTACAACAGGAACACAAATGATTATTGATGTGCGTGAATCCTTCCGCTACAATGGAGAAAGCGAGCCTATTGATAAAATAGCGGGTCACATTCCGGGGGCTATCAACCTGCCCTATATTGACAACCTTAATGAGGCTGGGGAATTTCTGACTGCCGGTGAGCTTAAATCCAAATACGAGAAAGCGCTGGCCGGTAAAAAACCAGATCAGGTAATTGTGCACTGCGGCTCAGGGGTTACTGCGTGCCATACCCTGTTGGCTATGGAGCAAGCAGGCATTTCCGGTGCAAAATTATATGTAGGCTCCTGGAGCGAATGGTCGCGTAATGACTTACCTATGGTGACAAAATGAACCTAATTCTTCAGTCACGGCAGTAATCCCATGGAAAAATGAGTTAGTGCCTCCAAATGTGATCCGCTGCAGAAGTTCCCTTTAAGGTTATTGGTAAATAAGCGCTGCCGCACGCATGGAGGCAGCGTCTCCGGTTCTTCCGGCGATTTTTAAAGGGAAGCCAACGAATATAAAGTCATTTTCATCTGTTAACATCCCAAGGTTATGAAGTCCTTCTATCAGTGGAATATTACGAGACAGGAATGCATGATGCACAGGAAGTACTTTCTGAAAATCTGTCTCGCCTTTTTCAAACAAGTCGAAGGTTCGCTGCAAATTATCTGCACCAGGAGCGTCGGTCGCATAGGCCTTGATGGGTAAACTGGCCAGGTACTCAGCGGCATCGGGGGTTAGCGCTGTGTAGGCGGGAAGCTCAGTCGTGTCGTCCGGAATCTTGAACCCTACGTATGCAATAACAATATCATCGGGAACGATGTGGTGATTTTTAATATCCTCTAAACTAATCGGTAAGTTCCACGCCCGATCGCGATAGTTAAGGAATTTAGCCTGTCCAATGAATTGATCCAGGCTGAACGCATCAAGAGCTGCACCTTTTTTAGTTTGGCGAACGGGCGCATCCACTCGAGGGCCGGTATGATTAAATAGGGTAAAGTAGGAATCCAGGTAATAAAGGCCCTCATTACTTTCAAGGTTCTCAACTTTCAAGGTGTCCCTCACTCCCAATGCCCTTAATATCGCATGTCCCGCCAACCTTATGTTATTATCTTCCCCAGGCATTGGACTTAGGTCAATAATGCGCTGCGGATTGAGGTTATTTTTTGGGTTGCATGATGCGAGGACCAGTAAACCAAAACCAGGGTCAGGTTTGTAACTATTTTCATGATCAGATCAGTTAGTTGGCGATTTCATTCCCAGGACAGCCGGTACCCCTTTTCATTACTTTCTCACCCTTACTCCCTTACTTCCACTGGCAATCTGTCCTTGCCCGTCCAGGATTTTTCATGATGCTATATGCCTGGAAGAGCAGGACTTGCCAATTGACAAAAAACAAATGGAAAAACCCATGACAGGTATCATAGGACCTTTTGATAAATTGAACTACACTGTAAGGCAGCGTTAACTATGAGACAGCCATGCAATTTTCAATGAGTCAGAACGGATATTGCCGCTATGATTGCTTCTAATTATAATTGATATTGCTTTCGGATTCACTTCATGACCCCTGTAGAAGACTTCCTTACTGCCAATGGCATCGCCTATGAGCGGCATGAACACGTAGCTGTATTCACCGCGGAAGATCTCGCCATACATTGCCACCATGTACCGGGCCTGCACTGTAAAAATCTTTTTCTCAGGGACCAAAAATACAAACGCCATTTTCTGGTTATCCTCCCCGCAACACATCAGACGGATTTAAAAAAGGTGGCTGAGGTCGTGGGCGAAAAGAAACTCTCCTTTGCCAACCCCGACACCCTTCGGGAAAAGCTGGGCGTGGAAGTGGGATCAGTTTCTCCGTTCGGTTTACTGAACGACACCCTTCACGAAGTGGAGGTGTACGTGGACAAAGCGGTGTACGATGCGGATATCGTCAGTTTTCATCCCAACCGGAATACCGCCTCACTGGAATTGACCGGGGCCATGTTCAAAAAGTTTCTGGAGCGGATGGAGAATAAGGTTGAGGTGGTGGAGTTGTGAATGATTAATTTGTATTACAACAATTCTCGGCCTGCTAACATAGTTCTGACCAGGTCATGCTCCTTCTGGTATTTTTCTTCGGCCTGTCGCTGAAATGCCCTGAGGCGTGGATCATCCCGGATGTTGTCCAGAAGAGGATCATATTTAAAGCGAGTTAACATCCCGGTTCTATAAAAGCGCTCTCCTTCCAGATTCTTCAGATGCAGAAAGGCTTTATCGTAGTCTTTTAGAAATGAGTAAACACAAACAAGTTCAAAATGTCGCTCACTAACAAAATAACTGCTATTCAATTCTATCTCTTTGAGACAGAATTTTATTTGCTTATCAAAATAGTATCGGGCTGTTGCAATATCCTTCCCCTGCCAAAATACATAAGCTATTCTATAAGACAAGAAAACGGGAAAATCCTTACCGCTCCTTACTAATTCAACAACCTTTTTTTCAAACTTTTTAGCAATCTCTCTCTCCCCTACGATTGGGTTGTACGCTCCGGAAAGATAGGTAAGGGCATTCCAGTTATTGGCATCCAATGCCAGCAGTTTTAACCACCATCCATTTGCACTCTCAAAATTGGCTGAAGTCCATTCTAGCCAAGCTAAATCCCTATAGTACCTGACACTGTCATCATCTAATTTCAATTTCTCAACAACGAAAGCAAATGGTACATAGTAT
>DATCZR010000277.1:0-11523 GCA_036525835.1 Cyclobacteriaceae bacterium | reverse complement strand
CAGCCCCGACTTAACTACCAATGACATAACCCATCAACAAAATTCTGGAGGTATCGCCATTGACAACCTGATGACATTTGATGGATCTACTCTCTTTGCGATTGAAGAATCAAAAGTTCAGAAAGGATTGATTTGGACAGGATCGAATGACGGACAGGTGAATGTAACTCAGGACGGAGGTAAAACATGGACCAATGTTTCCAAAAACATCAATATGCCACCTTGGGGAACCATAGCCAATGTTGAACCATCGAGATATGATGCAGGTACAGCCTATATATCTGTCGATCTGCATCAGATGGCAGACTTTGATCCTTACATTTTCAAAACCACAGACTTTGGCAAAACCTGGAAGAAAATAAGTGATGGTATTCCGAAGTCAATCTTAAGCTTTGTACACGTAGTGCGAGAAGATCCCAAGCAGAAAGGACTACTTTTTGCTGGAACAGATAATGTTGTTTACTTCTCGCCTGATGATGGTGGGAACTGGATGAAATTGCAAAACAATATGCCACCAGCACCGGTATATTGGCTGACGATTCAACCAGAGTTTGACGACCTGGTGGTGGCAACCTATGGACGTGGCTACTATATTATGGACGACATAAGTCCTGTCAGACAATTTTCTCAAAACGTGGCGTCATCAAGTTCACATGTTTTTGATTTGAGAAAGGCATATCGGTTCCAGGAAGTAGAGGCCATCAAAACAGACGGTCCAAGTTTCAATTCCGGGCGCAATCCTAATTATGGGGTCCCGGTAAACTATTACCTTAAAGATTCGGTAAGTGAAATAATTGAAATTCAAATTCTGAACGAAGCGAAAGAAGTTATTCGCACAGTTAAAGGAACTACTCATGCTGGAATCAATCGCGTTTGGTGGGACCTGCGTTACGAACCGACCTTCAAACCAAAACTGAGAACCAAGCCTCCTGGACGACCGTGGGTAGAATTGAACGGAGAAGGATGGAGGCCATTGGTGACCTGGGATCTCGATTTATGGCAAGGACAATTAGGTCCGCGTGTCGCCCCTGGACAATATTTTGCCAAAGTGAAGATTGGAAGCGAAGAAATAACAAAATCAGTTGTTGTGCTTAAGGATCCAAACACCTCCGGTACAGTTGAAAGCATAAAAGAACAGGTAGCCTTTTCTCTTCAATTGCGCGATGCCATGAACACGGTGGTGGAGATGATTGATCGGGTGGAGTGGATACGAAAAGAACTGGAGGAAATAATCCCCACCACCAAGAATTCAAAATTGAAAAGTGAATTGATCGCCTTACAGGAAAAATCTTTAGGCATATCAGCGCAGTTGTATGATATTCATTTGACGGGGGCTCGTGAAGATGCTTTCCGGTCGCCAATGAAATTATACGGCAGATTAAGCGCACTGGCGAGTGACATTACCGCCAATGGTGTGGATTTTAGACCAACTAATCAACAGGGTGATGTTTACGGGGTATTGAAGGAGCGATTGGTTAAAGTGCAACAGGAGTATACAACTTTGCTGGAAAAGCAAGTGCCTCAATTAAACAATAAACTTCCTGATAAGGATCGCAAGATTGATATAGAGAAAAAGAATTGAACTTGTACTTTGTTTAAAATCGTAATGCCATTCTAATGACAACAAGAATACCCAGAAGAGATTTTATTAAGCGGGCAACGGTGGCAGCAGCTGGAATGACCCTATTGCCAAACCTCATTTATGCACAGCAAGCCCCATCTGGATTTGTGTTCGATGCAATGGGAGAGATAAGAACCATTTATACCATGGAACTTATTGACAAGATATTGGCAAGTGGTACACGAGCCATCGCCATTACCCTAACAGATCCAAAGTTGTACGGTCATGAGTCATTTGATGTGCTCCTGGCCGATTTGGCAGCTTATGATAAATATTTTTATGATCACCCTACCCACTTCATTAAAGCGACCAGACTGGCCGATATAGATAGGGCGATCAAAGAAAAGAAGTTGGCCGTCTTTTATTTGATTCAAAGTTCTGAGCCCATTGAAAAAGATCTGAAAAGATTGGACGTATTGTACAACCTGGGATTGAGAAGTGTCCAAATGACCTATAATTCTCGCAATTATGCGGGAGACGGTTGCTATGAAAGGACAGATGCAGGCCTTTCGAACTTTGGGATGGAACTGGTAGAAAGATTGAATACCAAGAACATGTTGATAGATCTTTCTCATGCCGGAATGAAAACCATGGCTGAGACGATTACCGCATCCAGGAAGCCTGTGATTATTTCACACTCTACTTGCAGAGCTCTAAATCCACACCTAAGGAACACTACCGATGAGAACTTAAAGCTGCTGGCTGATCACGGAGGCGTAATTGGGATGTGCCAGATCAGGACTTTTATGACGAAGGAAAAAACAAATAATCTGGAAGTTTATTTTGATCATATCGATCATGCTGTGAAAACAGCGGGCATCGATCATGTGGCCATAGGAAGTGATCGCGATCATCGGGTGATCCCGGATACTGAGGAAGAGATAAAAATATTATTAGCTGAGGAAGGCGCTCAATTCAAACCAGCTGACTGGCCATTGTATTTGGAGAAATTAAATGGACCACATCGTATGAATGTGATTCGTGAGAACTTGGTAAAGAGAAAATATACCCGGGCACAGATTGACAAAATAATGGGAGGGAACCTTTATCGGTTATATAGTGAAGTGATAGGGTGAAATTCCTTTGTGGCTCCACGCCTCGCTGTTTTTACTTCCGCTTTACCCTAATATCAGCATTGCCCAGTATTAGTGCTTTGTTGATGCGAGCAGGCCCATTGAGTCTGATTTCAGGCTCTCCAAATGCCATGATCCTCAATTCATCATTGGCATTAACAGTCAATCTCCCTTCACCGTAAATACGTGAGACAGTTATGTTGCTCTCAAGGTTGAGTGTATTGATTTTGTTTTCACCAAACAAGCGGTACAACTGATGTCCTGCATTACCTGATTTAATTTCTATGTCATTAGCTCCGTATATGTAGGCTTTGAATTTATTGGTGTGAAGCGAAGCAAAGGTTACCTTACTCTCTCTATAAACTTTTAGTTTAAACTTATCTGAATTGATTTCATCATTACAAACCAAGTCCTCATCTCTTCTCATTTCAACATCACGTAATTGCTTGTAAGTAATATATGCAGTAACAGAACTTTTGCCATATCTACTTCGGGTGTGCTTTTGGCTGTTATAGTAGAATTTTTCGGGCTTTTAAATCAGCTTAGCATTGTCAAGGTAGATGCGTAATTTTTATGCTTCACTTTCACATTGACTTCTTCTGGATTCACACCCGAATACTCCAGTCGGATCGATTCTTTGTCGCCCTTTTCAAGCACTACATTTACGAATTGTGAAGCCACGATCCGGTCAAAAGGTACCAATGGCTGAGATTCTGATTAAGCATTAGCCATAAATCCTTTTTGAAGTCGTCTTCCAGTTTTGAGTTTAGGTAATCCTTGATGTCGGCGTCTACCTTTTCTTTCGTGGTTCCTTCTGGCAGTTCAACAAATACCTGAAATGAGTTGTTACCCCAATTAGTCTCAGCATTCTTGGCCCAATCCTGAGTAACAAGTATGAGACTGAATGGGACGAGATAGTCAAACTCAAATGAGGAGTTGGAGGGGACGTCTTTTAAAATACCGCTAACCTTTACATCCGCGTTATTATCAAACTTGATTAGTTTGTTCATAGGGTCTTCATCCCCAAATAGTCTTTTTGCGGCCGATTCAGTCAATACAATAGAATAAGTATCATCCAGTACTTCTTCAGCAGAACCAGTGATCAAAGGGAATTGAAAAATTTCCAGGAATTCATAGCTGGCAAAATACCCTCGTTGATTAATTTTTTTATCACCAACAGTAAGTAAGTGATTACCGCCCCATTCAGTTATGGCTGCGTTCTTGATGCTACTGATTTCTTCTTTCAGTCCGTTTTTGAGTGGCATGGGAACGGATGTCCATGAATTGATCTTGCCATCAAAATAGGCATTGATTCAAACTTGGTGTAGGCGATCCAATTTTGGCTGAAACCGATCATATGAGGTTTCATCCTGAACCCACAGCAGAATGAGCATGCTACAGGCGATGCCAACGGCCAGCCCGGATATATGGATAAATGAATAAACCGAATTCTTTCTTAGACTTCTGATACCGATCTTCAAGTAGTTCTTAAGCATGGAGGCTAAAGATTTGTGTTTGTGATTTTAGATTTTGATTGCGTATTGTGTCAATTCTTGGACTTATCCTTTATACCTAAAAAAGTGCCAAAGGTTACAACGTCCAAAAGACAGTGGAAATGCAGGAAGGATGCTTGAAAAGAGTTATTATTGAACAGTTAACTGTTCAATAATAATCAGGGATTATTATGGTAACGTAATTCCTTCTCCCGCTCGATTTCAGATTTTTCGCGCTTGATCCGCACTTTTGCAGCAGGACCTACCATGATTGGAACTCGTTCAACTTCCACATTGGCAAGTTCTAGTCCATACAGTTCTTCGGTAGATAAACTAAACTTTTTGATAAACCGATATCCTTGAATTATCAAGGAATCAAACGTAGAGATTTCACTATCTATGGAGGCTAAAGAATGAAGTATGATGAACTTAAAGTCTGCTGGCATGCTGTGCTTTTTGAGCGAATCATAATGGCTCACCAAATCGATCTCTGCATTTTCGGCCATCTCATGAAGAATCATGTTAAACAAAATGTTTACGCGGTGATCCGACTTAAAGCCGAGTTTAATCCGAATAAAGAAACACTTCTTTGGAATAATAGTATCCACAGAATACTTGCTGGTATAAGGGCTGTCTACCGTATCGACATGAATGAACCAATAGACATCCGCTCGTTTGGGTCGCTTCTTGAAAATGGAATAAATAATATTGGAGTCTATCGATCGTTTACTGTCGGCCACAGACATATAAACCAAGTTGGTGGCTTCTTTGGGAATAGTAGTATCTGCCTGTAAATCCTGAATTAACGGAATATAATGTTTTATGTCCACAAATTCGGTATGTCTGTCGCGAAGCCCTCTTGCCTTAACCAAAGTAAACATAAGCCCGAAGAAAAACAGGGCAATCATAAATGTAAACCAGCCTCCGTGTTGAAATTTACTTAGGTTGGAAACCAGAAACATGCCTTCAATGGAAAAGAAAACCAAGGCAAGGATTGTAGATCTAAGTCGAGATTTTTTTGCTGTGGTAAAAAAGTAAACCAACAGCGTTGTGGTCATCAACATATCGATTGTAATGGCAAGACCGTAAGCACCTTCCATGGCTGAAGATTCCCGGAAAATCAAAACCACGAGAATGGTGCCCCCCAGCAAGATCCAATTTATAGCAGGTAAATAGATTTGTCCTTTGATCTGACTTGGATAACGAACTTTCGTACTTGGCCAAAGTTTCAACTTCATGGCCTCATTCACTAAAGTGAATGTTCCTGAAATTAAAGCCTGACTGGCAATCACGGCAGCCATGGTAGCAATGACAATACTGAATATGAGAAAACCATCTGGAACGATAGCGTAGAATGGAATCTGACCGTTGAGGGGAGACCCTTCAAGGGTAAGCAACCAGGCGGCTTGACCAAAATAGTTGATCAGGAGGCAGAGCTTCACAAAACTCCATCCGACCCGAATATTACTTTTACCACAATGACCCAGATCAGAATACAACGCTTCAGCTCCAGTAGTACATAAGAAGACTGCACCCAACAACCAGAATCCACCCGGGTAATTGACCAGTAGGTTGATCGCATAGGCCGGATTCAAAGCTTTAAGTACCGTAAGATTTTGCGATAAGTGAATTGTTCCGAACGTAGCCAGAGTTAGGAACCACACCATCATAATTGGGCCAAATGTTTTTCCAACCACACTGGTTCCAAATTGCTGAAAAAAGAAGAGTAGAATTAGAATGACAATTACAATTGGTACGGTTGGTACATCGGGGTTGTTGATTGTAAGCCCCTCAATGGCAGAAGATATACTGATAGCTGGAGTAATAAAGCCATCGGAGATCAATGTGGCACATCCAATAATGGCCAGATAAACCACCCATTTGGCCTTGTATCTTCTTACCAGCGCGTATAATGCAAAAATTCCACCTTCACCTTTGTTATCCGCGTTGAGTGCCAGATAAATATACTTGATAGTGGTGATTAAGGTTAGTGTCCAGAAAACACAGGAGACACCTCCCAAAACAAGATCTTCGGTTATTATACTTTCGCCAATGATAGCTTTGAATACATAAAGAGGAGAGGTACCTATGTCTCCGTAGATTATACCGAGTGACACCAGTATGCCTGCAGTTGACAATCTATGTCTTATCGAACTTGAATCCATTCCTAAATTTCCTCCTTGGGTCTGCCAATAATCAGTCGGTTACTTCTATCGTATGAAAAATAACTCCATAACCAGCTGAAAAAGGTAAACACTTTATTTCTAAATCCAATGATTGAGATCAAATGAACAAACATCCAAATATACCAGGCAAAAAATCCCTGAGTTTTAATCGCCTTGGTATCTACTACGGCCTTATTTCTCCCTATGGTGGCCATGCTGCCTTTATCTTTGTAGGCAAATGGTCTCATCGGCTGATTGGTAATTAGCCTCTTTATATTGGCTGCAAGTGATTTCCCCTGTTGCATGGCGGGAGGTGCCATCATGGGATGTCCATTTGGAAAATTCTTATCCTCGGCCATGGCGGCTACATCACCAATGGCAAATATATTATTGTAGCCGGCTACCCTGTTATATTCATCTACTTTTAGCCTGTTTCCTTTTACTACACATTCTTCCCGCAATCCTTTAATTGGATTACCTTTTACACCAGCAGCCCAAACAAGTGTTTTACTGATTAGCTTTTCTCCATTGTTGAAAATCACTTCGTAACCGTCATAAGAATTTACAGCCAGATTCAAGTGCACTTTAACCCCCATCTTTTTCAAGTACTCTAAAGCTTTATCGGATGCCTTTTGACTCATACCATTTAACAAGCGAGGTCCAGCTTCAACTAAATGGATGTCCATGTCTTGAAGATCGAGCTCTTTGTAGTCTTTGGGAAACACATTTCGTTTTAACTCCGACAGCGCTCCTGCTAGCTCAACTCCAGTGGGTCCGCCTCCTACAATCACGAAATCCATGAGACTGTTCATGATCTCTTTATCATCTGTAAGCAGTGCAAACTCAAGGTTTCTAATGATACGATTCCTGACCTTGATCGAATCTGTAATGGTCTTCATGGCCATGGCGTTTCGTTCCAATTCTTCATTGCCATAGTAATTGGTTGCAGCACCAGTTGCAATAACCAAATAGTCATATTTAATACCTCCAATGGAGGTTTCTATGTAGTTTTCTTCGGGTTTTATCTGGTTTACCTCTCCCAGCCTAAAAAAGAAATCAGCCTGATTGGCAAACCGCTTTCGGAAGGGAAAAACAATAGAGCTGGTCTCCAGTCCTGAAGTAGCGACCTGGTATAAAAGTGGCTGGAAAGTATGGTGATTGTATTTATCGAACAATACCACTTGAGCTTTTAAATGATTAAGCCCTTTTACGAGCTCAAGACCACCGAAGCCCCCTCCGATAACGATAATTCGAGGTTTTCCCAGATCTGCAATGCGGGTTCTAGTGGTGATCAAAGTGGGATTCAAAACGAAATCTTCTAAAAATCGGCTGCGAAGTTAGTTGAACTAGCCAGAATAAGGGCATGGATGAAAATTTATTTTGAAACAACCTCGCATTCATTCATAATCAAGGTATTTTTGTGCCATAAACAAGAAAATATGATGATTATAAGAGTAGTTTTTGGTCTAATGGTTGGCGTCATTTTAATGAACTGCGGTGGGTCGGAAAAGGAGAAACTTCAGCTTGCCGTGGATAGTTTGACCAATCGGCTAATTGAAACTGAGCATGTGGCGGCCACTATGCAGGAGGTTGGCATTTTGATGGACTCCATTGATGCCAATAGACAATTGCTTCGTGTAAATATGATCGAGGGCACCAGCTTCACCGACTATACTTCAAGGATGAAAGACATCAATGAGTATGTGAAGGAAAGCCAGAAGAAGATTGAAGACCTTGAAACAGCATTGAAAAAGTCGAGAGGTACTTCGGGAGCTTATTCCAATATGATCAAAAAACTAAAAGCTGACCTGGAATCTAGAAATAAGGAGATTCTGGAATTGCAAGCACAAGTTGATAAATACAGAAATGAGAATCAAAACCTGATTCAAACGGTAACGCTTCAGGAAGCAGAACTGTCCGACAAGCAAAATGAAATTCTAAGAAAAGAGCAGGAGCTGGCACTAATTGAAGCGCGTATTCAGGAGATCATGATTCAAAGTAAAATGAGTGAAGGTGATGCTTACTATGCGAGGGGCGAAGCGATTGAGGAAGCTGCAAATAGAACCAGGCTGGCACCTAGAAAGAAAAAAGAGACTTATCAGGAAGCCCTTGAGATGTATAAGAAATCACTATCACTAGGTGTGGCTAAGGCTCAAGCCAAGATCGATGAGCTGGAGAAGAAAGTGAAATAATTATTTTTATTTTTAAAACCAATAAAGGATCTCTTGGGGTCCTTTATTGTTGCATCACATTATACCTTCATTGCCTAAAAGGAAGAAAGTGTAAGTAATATATCCGAAGAACAAAATTACAGCTTCCCATCTGTCCAGTTTTCTTCGACTAAGGGTAAACATAAAAATGAGCAAAGCAATACTTGCAATAAAAACAATCGAAATATCGAAGTTAAGCAGGTTGTTGTAAGCCATTGGCTTTACTAATCCTGTTGTTCCTAGAATGAGGCAAAGGTTAAAAATATTTGAGCCCACCACGTTGCCAATGGCGATATCCGTATGCTTTTTATAAGCTGCCACAATAGAGGTGGCCAGTTCTGGCAGCGATGTACCCACAGCCAGAATGGTAAGTCCAATTAATCGCTCGCTAAGCCCAAATCTCTTGGCAAGCCCAACGGAGTTGGTTACTGCTAGTTCACCACCTCCTAATAACATGGCAAGGCCGGCTAAGATCATAATTACCGAAATGGATATTCGATAATGCTTAATGGGCACTTCGTTATCGTAGTCGCTGGCCATTTTCATGGTGCGATAAACGTAATATATGAAGATTCCAAAATAACATAGCAGAAGAAAGGAATCAAAGCGGTTTAACGAGTCACTCTCTGCACCCCACACCATTTGATCATTGACTAAAATAAAAAGAAGGATGATGGCTCCAATCGATAGAGGTACTTCGAATTGAACTGTCTTGCGTTGCACAACCAATGGGAAAATTATCCCTGAAACCCCCAAAATCATGAGCAGATTAAAATTGTTGCTGCCCAATACATTCCCAAAGGCCGCATCAGTGTATCCTTTTGTAGCCGACATGATATTGACCAATAATTCAGGGGCAGATGTGCCAAATGAAACAATTGTGAGACCAATGGCCAGATTAGAAATGTGGTACCTTTTTGCAATTGAGGATGCGCCACTAATCAGAAAGTCGGCTCCTTTCACAAGAATCACGAATCCACCAATCAAAAGAAGAATTTCCAACAACATAGACAGTGCGTTAGGAACAGGAGAAGGTATAAATATAATTTCATTTTTATTAAATGAGTGTCCGGTTCGGAAAAAAATAAAATTTTAATCAGGCGGTAAAATCCGATCCAATAATGTAGAGTTGATGTATATCATTTGAGTTTTTTATAACTTTCTTTAAGGTCGAGATCTCTTATATAACTCCAAAATCCAAGGTTTTATCTTAAAACCGACTAATAAAACTTCGGTTTCAATGCGTATTATTGCACTTCATGAATTTGACGCTTGAAGAAATAAAGACGCCCATTTCTAAAGAGATGGAGGAATTCGAGGGGAAGTTTAGGGCTTCCATGAAAACAGATGTCTTGCTGTTGGATAAAATCATGAATTATATTGTGAAGCGGAAGGGAAAACAAATGAGGCCCATGTTTGTCTTTCTCAGTGCCGGAACATGTGGTAAAATCAGTGAATCGACATTTCGGGGCGCATCTTTAATTGAACTCCTTCACACGGCCACACTTGTTCACGATGATGTGGTAGACAGTGCCAACTACCGAAGAGGTTTTTTTTCGGTGAACGCCCTTTGGAAAAACAAGGTGGCGGTGTTGGTTGGTGATTTTTTATTTTCTAGAGGTTTTTTACTTTCCATTGATAACAATGAATTTGATCTGCTTCGGATTGTCTCTCAGGCTATCAAAGAAATGAGTGAGGGGGAATTGTTTCAGATTGAAAAGGCCAGACACCTTGATATAACGGAAGAAGTGTATTATGAAATCATCAGGCAAAAGACAGCATCCCTTATCGCTTCTTGTTGCGCGGTTGGGGCCAGCTCATCAGGAGCTTCATCAGAAATGGTCAAGCAGATGAAGCGATTTGGTGAGCATGTAGGAATGGCTTTTCAAATCAAAGATGACTTATTTGATTTTGGTGATGACGAGATTGGAAAGCCATTAGGGATTGACATCAAAGAAAAGAAAATGACTTTGCCATTGATCTACGCATTGTCAAAATCTTCGTGGCTGGAGAAAAGGAAAATGATTGAGATAATCAGAAATGAAAGTGACAAACCCAGAAAAGTAAAAGAGGTAATCGACTATGTAAAAGCTTCTGGAGGAATTGAATATGCTAGGGAATCTATGGATCGATACCACGAAAAGGCAATAGAATCTTTGCAATCATTTCCCGATTCGGAATACAGAAAATCACTATCCCAATTGGTTCAATTTACAATAGATCGTAAAAGTTGATTGAATAGTTAATTGGCAGGAAGTCTATTCTTACCTGCCTCCAGGATGGCGTAGTTCTTAAATTCCTTAAATGTATTTAAATCGAGGTGATCAGTAGCGGGGCCTGTTTCTGAAGGTTTGTAGTTGCCTTCATTTTCCCACCATTTTTGAGCGTATTCGCGAGCTTTTGATTTGTCTACATCAAAATAATTGATGATACTATCGGATACGATCCACGGTTTATCAATGGTTGAATACTTTTCAAAAATCATGGAACGCATTTGAGTTCCCATGGATTCATTATTGAAATGGGAAACAGTATAAGACATAGTCTCAGGCTCTGTCATTATCATATCCCAATATTTTCTAGATTTCACTACTTGTGAAGTCGTTAATAAGAAGCCATAACCCTTTTCCAGCGGTTCTTTGGTAATGAGACATGATGCTTTGAACTGCTTCCTTTTCTTTCCAAAAATCGTTTCGAGAAATGCCATAATAATTGCGAGGTCTTGATTTATATCTAATAGATACTCCTAATAGGGTAAATAGTTGCATGTGAATAGCAATTTTTTGTCTGAATCGTTAATTAAAGGACGTGAACTGCGATTTTTGGCTTGAATTTACTGTCGACCTACAGCCCCATTACGGCTTTTCTGAATTTTTTCATAGTTGTTGAAAAAATCCTCCAGTATTTCAATTGGTGGTTTTTTCGCTATGATTTTCTTTTTTTCATCCAACACGTACAAGG
>DATCZR010000276.1:0-24996 GCA_036525835.1 Cyclobacteriaceae bacterium | reverse complement strand
CATTAATCAGGTTTGATAAAGTGACTCTTAATTTTTCAACAAGGTATGACTCAGCATTCTTGACCAATACAAAAGGAGCGCTGTCATTGATTGACAACATATTTGTTGGTGAAGGCGGAAGATTTGATTGGTCCCCTGCGGGTTTGCCTCCCGACTCAGTCTTTTTGGATTTTGACGAGTATAATTTTAATGTAACCAATCCTAATATTAAAGCTGAACAGGGGAAGCTTACCTATACAGGCAAATTCGCTGGAAGGGTGGATGGTATTTTTGAATTTAAAAGTGTTAGTCATAAAACACCTGAGACTTCATCGTATCCACGGTTCATGTCATTCAACAACAATATTGACGTATGGGGATTTGGAGATGAGACGATGAAATACACCGGAGGCTTTGCGTTGAATGGGAGGAAAATATATAGTTCGTCAGTTAATGCTGAGCCAGCCAAAATTGAAATTTACGGAGAGTCAGACAAGAAGTTCGAGGCTCGCTCCAGACTTTTCGAATTTCAGGATTCGGTGATTTCATCTAAGCGTGCCATGGTGAAAATTTTTCAGCAGAATGATTCCATCTACCATCCGGCAACTCAGTTTTACTACAATTTTTCTCAGCGGGAATTGGTGCTACAGAAAGAGAATGGATATTTAGAAAATGCTCCTTACTCTTCTTCTTATTTCAATTTTGATTTTGGTGCCGATAAGATCAAATGGAATCTGAATTCGGATAGCCTGAATATATATAGTTATGCTGGCAGCAGTCAGTCGCCCATGATATTGGAATCTGTAGATTACTACGATCCTGAGGATTTCAGATTGCTCACTGGGCATGGGTTTCAATTTCATCCATTGGCACTAGTGGCCAGCTACGCGATCAAAAATGGTGCTAGGGAATTTTATGTTGATGATTTGGCCATGTCATCACAGCAAAAACCTGAAGGTATGAGAATGGCCATGAGCTTTCTGGCACAAAAGGGGATGATCAATTATAATGCGAATACGGGATTGGTGATAGTTAAAGAGAAGGCGATTCATTATTATGATGCCAGAAAGGGCGATGCGGATTATGACAATTTGAAAATTCACTCCATTGTTGATGGTCCGGCCAATGCCGTGGTAGATTTTGCCGAAGGGCGCATGAATATTAGAGGTGTTGAAGAATTCAAAGTGAGTGATTCACTTAACGTGGTGATCAGACCAGATAGTAGCGTGATTACACTTTTACAAAACAGAGATATCAAGTTTAATGGAAAGATTACGGCTGGAAACTTTGAAATCAATGGAAAAGATTTCATGCTCAAGTATGATAGTTTCTTTATTAATCTGAACCATATTGATTCAATTCGATTTTATGTGATGGAAACCAACGCCCGGGGACAAACCATCAGGCGCAGGGTAAACAATGCCATGGTAGGAGCTGATTCAACCGCGGCCGCAGCCGCGGGAATGGCCAATACGTCCAAAACATCTGGCACCTTGTTTATTAGCAGACCGGACAATAAGTCGGGCAAGGAAAAAATTCCAAATTATCCACGGTTGGATGCGACTGCTGGTGGTGTAATTTATTTCAATAGAAAGGAAGTGTTGAATGGTGCTTACGATCGATCTGTATTTTTTGTAGTACCTCCATTTAAACTCGATAGCTTGAACGATGCGGATCCTGGCTCTATCAATTTTGACGGTACGTTCGTGTCTTCGGGTATGTTTCCCAATTTCAAGGAGAAGCTACACACGATGGCCGATAAGTCACTTGGTTTTATGCATAGCATTCCAGCAGTAGGCTATCAGCTGTTTCAGGGTGATGGCAAAATTGTAGGAGGAATGAGTCTTGACAATGCCGGTATTAGGGCTACCGGTAGAATAGATTACCTGGCAGCCAGTGTAGAATCAAAAGACTTTGTTTTCTATCCCGATTCCGTGGTGGGTCGTGGTAATATTGGCGAACTAAATGAAAAGCAATTCGGATCAGTTTGGTTTCCACAAGTCACGCTAAGTGAATTCAAACTAAAATGGCTGCCTAAGCAAGATAAATTCGGCCTTTCTAATCTCAGGGATCCATTTAACCTGTACGCAACCACAGCCCAGTTGGATGGCGAACTTGTTGTGTCCAAGGGGGGGGTGAGTGGAAAGGGTCGATTGATAACGCGTGGATCGGAAGCGATTTCAGATCAGCTTTCATTTTCGGCAAAAGATTTTGGAGCGCGACATGCGGACTTTCTGGTGAAAACAACTAATCCGGATAAGCCTGCCCTAGCTGGTAATGATGTACGTTTGAAATTCAATCTGGAGCAAAACTATGCAGATATCAGCCCAGAAACGGCAGGAGAAGCTGCACTAGAATTTCCCTATGCGCAGTTCAAAACTTCTATTCCAGACGCGCGATGGAATTTGAACACACAGAAAATTACCATGAGTAAAAAGCTGGATGTGCCGCTGGAAAACTCTTATTTCTATACAACTCGTAAAGATCTTGATTCACTTAATTTCCTTGCTGAGAAAGCGGTGTACGACATTAACACGCAGCAGTTAAGGGTCAGTGGTATTCCCTTTATCGTGGTAGCAGACGCGAAAATTACTCCAGAGAATAATGAAATCTTGATTTTAGAGAATGCAAGGATTGGCAGACTACAAAACACTACCATTGTTATGGATACCCTCAATGGTTACCATCGGCTTACCGATGGGGTCGTTGATGTGATTAGCCGAAAAGAGTTTTCGGGGTATGCCACTTATCAGTATGTAAATGCGGTGAATGACACGTTTGCCATTAAGATGACTGACTTTCACCTAGAACCGATACAAGATTTAGGTAAGGGGAAGAATAACTCACAGTTAATTGCAACTGAGCAAACGGTGGCTAATGGGGCAGTGATTGAAGAAGACAACATCATTCTAGCTCCCCGCATTTTCTATAAAGGTGACATGGTGATGTATGCGACTCGCCCAGCACTGCAACTAAAGGGTGCGGTTAAGCTAGACTTGAAAAAAATCAAAGGATACAATACATGGATTCTATATGATCAAAGTGGAGATGAGAAGGAAGTATACCTTGACTTTAATAATGCCATAACAGAAGAGGGAAGAAAAGTGGAGGCTGGACTTCATTTTGCTGATGACAATAGCCTATACATCACTTTTGTGTTTGACAAAAAGAATCCAGATGACGATGATTTTTTCTTACCTAGTGGATCACTATTCTTTGATAAAGAAAGCCAGGAGTTTAGAATTGAAGACAGGGCGAAAGCAAGAGGAGATAAGCTGACTGGAAAGGTGTTTGCCTATAATGAAGATAAGCAGGAAGTACGCTTTGAGGGGAAAGTTAATTTCTTTACCGGAGGAGGTAAGGATTTTCAAATAACAGCCAGTGCATTGGGATCGGGAAACCTTGAGACCAATGATATTAGAATGAACACTTTCCTGATGCTGGATATGAACGTGCCTTCCCAGGCTTTACAAGTGATGTCACTTGACTTGCAACAAGCTATTAAATACACAGGTGCTGAGGAAGGTTTAGGGGACCTAACAGAATTGTTATATAAAATCGCTGACATCGTGGGTGAACGCGAAGTGAAGAATTACGAACAAAAGTCGTTGCAGGCCTATACACCTTTGACCTCCATCCCTGAACTGGACAGACCATTGGTCTTCTCAAATTTTAATCTCAAACGGTCACAGGAGTATAAGGCGTTTTATAACGATGGAAATCTGGGAGTAAGCAATTCATTAAAAAATGATATCAACGCCTCTTTTGAAGGATTTATGGAGTTGAGAAAAAATGAAGACGGAAGCAGTGTATTTCATGTGTTTTTCAAGGCTTCCCCTGATTCCTGGTATTACTTTGGTATGGAAGACAACCGCTTGATGGTACACTCATCCAATACTGATTTTAATGATATCATTGCAAAAAAAACAAACGCTGCTAAAGCCAAGATTGGAGAGTTAGTATTTATTCCGGGTAGCGATGACGAGACTTTGTCATTTATCAATAAGTTCAGAAAAAAATACTACGGACTGGAAGCTCCATATAGCTTGGGTAGTGGCCGAGGCCCTGCTAAGAAGAAGGACAAGGATGTGGAAGACGATGGTTTCTAAAAAGTGTTGACCACCATTCATCACAACTGCATTTTTCATCACTGAGAGAGTACTTACCTTCGAGAACTCTCAATGATTGATCATGAAAAGATATTTTCTAAGTGCCATCCTGATCTGCTTAATTCAATTAAATGCGGTCAGTCAAAATGCCTACTTCTTCCCAGCGGGCAATTTATTTGATTCAAATATTCCAACACCTGAACAGTTCTTAGGCTACCCGATTGGAGATTGGCATACGCGGCACGATCAAATAGTGTCTTATTTTGAAGAGTTGGCTAGAATTTCACCCAAAGCCCACTTTCAGATTATTGGATACACAAATGAAAGACGTCCACAAGTTGTACTTACCATTACCAATCCTGAAAACTATGCCCGGATAGATCAAATCCAGAAGGAACATGCCAGCCTCACCGACCCCAATCAGACAGTCGCGATTAACAATATGCCGGTGATTGTAATACTGGGGTATAACGTGCATGGCAACGAGCCTTCCAGCAGTGAGGCGGCTATGCTAACTGCTTATTATCTGGTAGCCAGTCAGGGGGATCAGGCTAATAAAATATTGAGTGAAAGTGTAATTCACATCGATCCCAACTACAATCCGGATGGCCGTGACAGGCATAGTACCTGGGCCAATATGCACAAAGGCTTTCCTCCGGTAGCTGACCCTATGGATCGCGAACATAATGAGGGATGGCCTCGCGGCAGGTTCAATCACTATTGGTTCGATTTGAATCGTGACTGGTTGCCATTGGCACACGTAGAAAGCCAGAATAGAATAGAATTTTATCACAAGTGGTATCCCAACGTTTGTACTGATTATCATGAAATGGGAACCAATGGCACCAACTTTTTTGAACCCACCAAACCTTACGGTTCCGAAAATCCCGTAGTGCCCCGTGAGAATTATGACAAACTAAATCCACTTTTCGAAAAGTATTTTGTGGAGGCGCTTGATGAAATAGGATCATTGTATTGGGCCAAAGAAGTTTTTGATAATTCTTATCCTGGCTATGGCTCTACCTACCCTGACATTCATGGCGGACTGGGTTTGGTGTTTGAGCAAGCCAGCTCAAGAGGCCATGTACAACAAAGTGATACTCGCATTGTCACGTTTCCATTTACGATTCGCAATCATGTAAGAACGAGTTTAGCTACGATACGAGCATCTGTTGAAAATCGTGAGCTATTACTGAAGCATCAGCAAGATTATTTTAAGTCGGCATTGGAAGAAGGAAGGCGTTCGAACATAAAGGCTTACGTTTTTGGTGACAGTAATGATAAAGGAAGGACCAACGCGTTTGTAGATTTGTTGCTAAAGCATCGAATTGAGACTTATGCGTTGGCCAGCGACTTAACTGTTGGAGGTAATCGTTATGAAAATGGGAAAGCGTTTGTAGTGCCAACCGACCAGCGCCAATATCGCATGGTGCGATCCATGTTTGAGAAGGTTACTACATTTAATGACAGTGTATTTTACGATGCATCTGCCTGGACGATGTCCTTAGGATATGGATTGCCGAACGAGGCACTTACTGCCTCCACCAAGTATTCAAGAGGCAATAAGATGACGTTTGCAGACATTGCCCCCAAACCAGCCCCAGTTCCAAAATCCAGTTACGCTTATCTTTTTGAGTGGAATGAATATTACGCACCTAAAGCGCTATACCATTTATTAATTAATAATGTGTATGCCAAGGCATCATTTAAGCCTTTTGCCGCAGTAGTAAATGGAGTTAAGAAGAATTTTGGATACGGAACCATTATGATCTCCGTAGCAGATCAGGATATTTCTTCAGATGAGTTGTTTAATCACATTAAGGAAGCATCTAAATTAAGTGGCCTCGATATTTATACTGTTGACACGGGCAAGAATCCAGAGGGAGTTTACCTAGGAAGTGGAAACATGAGGACCATTCAAGTGCCCAAAGTAATGATGTTGATAGGAGATGGAGCTTCACCAACTGAAGCAGGAGCTATCTGGCACATGTTGGATACGAAAGTAGGGATGCCAATCACGAAAGTGGATATCGATCAATTTGACCGGGTGGACTTACAAGATTACAACACCATTATTGCTGTTTCTGGCAATTACAGCTTTGGCGAAAAAGGAATTGAGAAAATTAAATCGTGGATGCAAAGCGGGGGAACGCTTATTCTTCAGCGAACGGCTGTGAATTGGGCGATCAGAAATAAACTGATTGATGAGCAACTGGTGAAGGAAAAAGAAGGTAAGACTGAAGCAAAGAGATTGGATTACGGTACAGCTCAGGATTACCTGGGATCAAAAGAAATTGGAGGATCAATTTATATGGCAGACCTGGATATTACACATCCATTGGGTTTTGGATATTCCAGAAGAGCACTTCCGGTATACCGCAATCATGAAGTTTTTATCGAGCCGAGTAAAAGCCCTTTTAGCACCGTGATAAAATATACAGCCAATCCACTGTTGAGTGGTTATATCAATTCTGAGAATCTGAATAAAATAAAAAATTCTGTTTCGTTGCAGGTGAGCAGCGTGGGAAGAGGCAGAGCTATACTTTTTGTGGACGATCCGACTTTTAGGGGATATTGGTACGGTACCAATAAATTATTTTTCAATGCCTTGTTTTTTGGCTCTCATATCAGTGCGCCACGGAGTGGATCGGAAGAATAATAAGGCCCTAAAAAACTTTTGATCAGCAAGCTGATGGGTTGCTTATTGTGATTGAAGGAGCTAAGGCAATGGCCAACAGGGCTAGCAAACTTAGGGGATGAGCAAAGTAATTTCTATTCAATCACTTCTTCCACCTGATCCATTTTTGACTCCGAGTAAGCGCCCGATGTGGCAAAAATTATTTTTCCTTCCTGATCTAGGACGAAAAAGTATGGAATATCCTTCTTTTCGAAATCAAGCTCGTCTTTATACATTTTTAGTTCGCCCTTATAAAATAAAATGTAAGGAAGCAGTTGAGGGTCTACCTTTTTTAAAGCCTTTCTTTTGGCAGTTCCGGTTGCTGCTGCATTGATTCCGGTAAACATAGGAATGAAATACACATTCACATCATAACCAAATCCGGCCATCAAACCCTTTGTTTTTTGAATGAATTTGTAAAATACTGGTTCAAACCATCCATTCAATTCGTCTTCTGATTTCTTGGAATAAGCCAATCCCAGTAAAGTGTATTTTCCTTTGGTGTCATTAGGAAGTGAAACCACTTTATCTTCAACGGTTTCAGCTATCATTTCGGGAAATACTTTCCCAACAACCTGAGCATAACTAACAAAGGAAAGAGCCAACAAGACAGTGATTAGTGAAATAAAACGCATATTCATATTTTTATTCTAAGGTACTAATATTTAAAAGTTTCAAAGGTTATAGAGGCAACATTAGTGCCACAGTCTTTGAGTATATTTGATATAATCTCCGTAAAAATGGTAAACAAGATTTTTCTGCTTTTATTATCAGTCGCTTTTGGGAATGTCGCAATAGCCCAATCCTTGACAGCCGAACAAATTTTGAATAAATCATTGAAATATCACGATCCAAAAGGGGATTGGAAGAATTTTAATCGTCAATTGAATTTTGTTTCAGAAAGACCCAGTGGAGCCGATAGGAAATCAACGGTTTTCATTAACAACAATAAAGGCCTTTTTGAACTGAAAGAAGAGAACAATAACATGGGGATAGTGATGGATTCTTGTTTTCTTATTCCTTCTGGAAAAACTTGCGATCAAGTAAAGCGTACCAGAAATTACTACGTTTATCTCTGGGGGTTACCAATGAAACTAAAAGATGAAGGTACCATTCTGGATCCGAAAGTAAAGGAGGAGATATTTGAAGGTGTTGATTGTTACCTATTGCGCGTACCCTATGAGGAGGATATTTGGTTCTTTTATATAGACAAGGCTACTTTTGCCATGAAAGCATACCTGTTTTTAAAAGATGAACCTTTGCGGGAGGGGGAGCTCATTTACCTGGATGATGAAGAAAAAATTGGTAACATGAGACTGCCAAAAAGAAGGAAGTGGGTAACTATGCCGGAACAAAAAGTTTTGGGGACTGACATTTTAACTTCATCAAAATAGTGGAATCAAAATCGCTTCAGGAAAGCTTAGTGGGCAGGGTACTCCTGATCTTTATTCTAATTGCTTTATCTATATTCTTCATTATCTATTTCAAGGATTTACTGAAGCCATTTGTAATGGCTGTAATTGTTTGGTATTTAATAAAAGCCATCTATGGATATATCGGCAGGATAAAGATCATGGGCAAACAGTTACCTCGTTGGTTAAAGGGCGCACTTTCTATGATACTTATTTTTGGAGCAGTTCAAATCACCATCAATTTAATTGTATCTAGTCTTAGCGATATTGTAGCTAATTTTTCTACCTATAAAACAACACTTGATATATTCCTTACTGATCTGGGTAAGTCATTGGGAGTCGGCAATATGACTGGGGAATTACAAACACAGATCAATAAACTGGATCTTCAAGGATTTCTGACGAGCACACTTTCCTCTTTATCGGCAACGGTAGGCACCATTGTTATTGTCATTATTTACATAGTGTTTTTATTATTGGAGGAAGTAGCTTTCTCCAGGAAAATTGATGCCATTTTCACCGACCCTAAAAAAAGGAAACGCATACAAGAAGTCCTCAACGAAATTTTTGAATCTACCAATAAGTACATTACACTAAAGACAGCCATAAGCTTGCTTACAGGTGGTCTGAGTTACATGGTCTTGTTGATTTTTGGAATTGACTACGCATTTTTGTGGGCCTTTCTAATATTTCTTTTCAACTATATTCCCTATATCGGATCGCTCATTGCAACCCTATTGCCAGCCATATTTGCCGTCATCCAATTTGGGAGTCTCTGGTCCTTCGTCTGGGTGTTTATCAGTGTGGAGGCTATTCAATTGGTAGTTGGTAACTATATCGAACCAAAGATCATGGGTAAGTCACTGAATTTATCTCCTCTGGTTGTTGTGGTGGCACTGTCTTTTTGGGGATATGTATGGGATCTTTTGGGCATGTTCCTGTCAGTTCCTATTACCTCCATCATGCTCATCACGCTGGCGCAGTTCCCGGCTACACGGAGCTTCGCTATCCTGCTCACTGAAAATGGTAACATCGAGAACATACTTATCAAAAAGGATGAGGATTAGTCTTCTACTTCGATAATTGAAACCGTTCCTTTTTTTACCATCATGCTTTTTGCTTTCGTCTCCGAGCTTCCTTCTTTTCTCAGCGTTTCAACATAATACCAATCGCTCTTTACACTAGTTGGTGTTAAGGTCAATAGGATATAACCATGATCTCTGTTGTTAGTGTATTTAATGTGTGGGTTAGTATTCATCAGGATTATTTCTGATTGCTTCACCTTTTCATCCGAATTCCTTTCATTGCTGTTGGCAGCCGAAATGCTGGGTGTACCAAACTCAACAGCAAATGCGCCTTTAGATGTGAGTGGGTCATAAGTATTAGTTACGTCCGTTGCTACTTCAATGGCCCACGAAGCATGGGTATCACCGGTTATGAACACTACATCTCGAATTCTATTGTCAACAATGAAATTTTTAATCTGCTTTTTTTCAGCCGGATATCCATCCCAGGAATCCAGATTTCTGGGCATTTGTGGAAGCACCAGACTTAAATCCAGGTCAGCAAAGATGACCTGGTTGCCAATCAATTTCCAAGTGGCCTTGGATTCAGACAGTTGTTGTTCAAACCACTGCAATTGTTCTGTACCCAGCATATGTCTGGATTCGTCATTGTAGTTAGGGTCACTTAAACTATCAACTGGCTTTGTTCTTCCCTGAAGTCGTTCGTCCAATACGATTAAATCGGCAACGGGACCAAACGAAATCGACCGATATAAATTTCTATTTTCTCTTATGGGCAACCATTCGTAATAAGCTTGTTTGGCTGCTTGTTTACGGGCTTCATAATCCCCTTCATCAGGTTGATGATTTTGGGCTCCTTCTTTGTAAGAATTGTTGGCTACTTCATGGTCGTCCCAAATGGTAATAAACGGATGCTGCTGATGAACCCTTCTTGATCCCAAATCAGTTCGGTATTGTGAGTAGCGGGTTCGATAATCTTGTAAGGTTACAATCTCATGATCAGGCAAGTTAAACCTGCCAATGGTGGTATCTCCATATCCGCCTACGCCATGTTCATAAATATAATCCCCTAAATGAATGACGGCATTTAAATCAGGCTGGTCTGCAATTTTAGCATATGCGTTAAAATAGCCCCATTCATAATTACTACAGCTCACCACCGCAAATTTAAGTTCCTCTTTTGCATTGATTGGTGTCGTTCTCGTTCTGCCTGTAATTGATTTTTTGCCTAGCGCTGAAAATCTATAATAATAGGTATGATCAGGTTGAAGTCCGTCCACATCAATATTAACCGTATAGTCATGAAGTAGGTTAGCGCTTATCGTATCGGATTTATATATAGATGTGAAATTGGAGTCTTCTGCCAGCTCCCATAATACCGGTATAGAAGAATTCATTTCTTCAGGCGTCACCCTCGTCCAGATGATAACGCGATCGGGCAAAGGATCTCCTGAAGCAACGCCATGGTAGAAAGGCTTTAATGATTGATCGTATAAGGCAGATATTGGGTCAAAATAGGTGTCTGGGATCGTTTCTGTTTGGCGTGTACATGAGAGAAATAGGTAAGCACATGTGAGAAGAACTAGTAATTTCTTCATGATTGTAGATTAAAATTTTTCCGGATTTTTGGCGGTAAAACTGTATTTCCATGAATAGAGAATTTAAGGGACAAACCTCGTAAATTGCATTGATCTTTCGAAGGAGATTCTGTAACCGTAATTTTAAGATTTGATGAAGAAGTATTTTCTAAAACTGTACCAATATAATCAATGGGCCAATAAGAGAGTGTTTGATTGTCTACAAAAGCAAAATGTTAAGGATGAAAAAACACTAACCATCATGAGTCATGTGGTTTCAGCTTTGTTTATTTGGCTGAGCCGTATTGAGGGGAAATCACCAGCAGCCTATCCCCTGTGGAAGCAATATTCTTTGGAGGAATTAATAAAAATGAATTCGGAGATAACGGACCGTTGGTTGAAATTTGTAGAAGAGAATGACAGCTTTGATCGTGTACTGGTCTATAACAACTATGTGGGAGACCCTTACAAAAATAATGTGCAGCAAATTATGATTCACCTGGTCAATCATTCGACTTATCACCGAGGGCAAGTATCCATGCTGCTGAGACAAAACGGGCTTGAGCCTATTAATACTGACTTTATTACCTATGACCGGGTCATTACCGGGCAATGGAATGATTAAACACTAGACACGGTAAAACGTTTTATAATCATCTAAAAAACATACTATGAGAAGATTATACCTGCTTCTTTCATTTCTAATGATTTCTGTTTTGGGATTTACACAGGATGAGATCACCCTTTGTCACACCTCAGCCATTGACAAATTTGCTCTAATGGCATCAAATAAAAACTTTAATCGGGAACACCAAATGCCGCGCGCGTATATTCATGTGAGTGAAGCAGGTGGGAAAATGATCACCATTAAATGCGCAGACGGAATGGATGCCAACGCCTATGTGATCATGGCTGAAAAGAAAACCAATAACTGGATTTTTGTTTTCCAGGAGTGGTGGGGACTTAATGACAACATTAAAAAATGGTCTGAGGACTTGCATAAAGAATTAGGTAATATCAACGTAATTGCGCTTGATATGTATGATGGCAAACTGGCCACCGATCGGGAAAATGCGGGAAAATACATGCAGGCTTTCAAAAAGGAGAGAGGTGATGCTATTATTAATGGGGCGTTTGAATACGCTGGTAAAAATGTCAAGGTTGGAACTGTAGGCTGGTGTTTTGGTGGAGGACTTTCTCTGCAAGCTGCTCTCCTGGGTGGTAAGCAAACGGTAGGATGCGTGATGTTTTACGGAATGCCTGAGAACGATGTGGAGCGATTGAAAAAGTTGAATTCTGATGTACTCAATATTTGGCCAAAACAGGATCAGTGGATCAATAAGGATGTGATGGATAAATTTAAAGCAAATATGGAGGCTGCTGGTAAAAAACTAACGGTACATGCCTATGACGCGGATCACGCTTTTGCCAATCCAAGTAATCCGGTTTACAATGAAGAGGCTTATGAAGATTCACGAGCCAAAACCTTCGCTTATTTCAAATCAAAATTTAACTAGTACCTAACTACTAACAGAGGAGCCTCTGCATAAATGCGGAGGCGCTTTTTATTTTAATATTGAGCAAGTAAGTAGCGGATCACATCGGTAGTCGTTACTATTCCTTCCAGTTTATCCGGATCATTTTCATTGACCACGGGTAGGGCATGAAATTCTGACTTCGAGAAAGTTTCAGCGACCTCTTTAATTGAATCGGTGCGTTTTACCACTTTAGGTTTGTGGGTCATCACCTGGCTTAGGTTTAGCATTTCAAAGATAGCTTCGTCTGCTTCGTGCTGATCTTCAAATAAGCCGCTAAAGGCTAATCGATTGATATCTGTTTTGCTTACGATGCCAACTAGTTTTTTACCCTTAACCACTGGCACGTGTCTTATTTTTTGTTGATTGATCAATCCTTTAACCTGTCTTAGATCTACATCTACATCCACGCTAAATACATTGGCCGTCATGATATGACTTACGGGCTCATTCTTTTTCATCGGTTTGAATTTTTCTTGATTCAAGATATCAACTCCTGAATCATTCAGGTATGACGAAAGTCAACCTCGAAAGCAAGATTTATCAGGATAGTTCAAACTACTCCCAAACCACTTTACCCTCTTGACGAAACCATTTTGGATAATTGGGAAGATGGATTTTTTCAATGGCATTTCGCTTCAATTTCATCGATGGAGTCAACAGTTCATTCTCCATAGTCCAATCCGTTTTCATAATAACAGCTTTCTCCACCTGCTCATGCGTTTCCAAATGCTCATTAACTTTATCTATCGTATTACTTAAGCTATCTATTAAGTCTTCTTTTGATTTGGCCTTTCCAATAGTAGATAAAACGGTTAATGCGATAGGCTGTGGAACGCCCATACCTACCACACAGACTTGTTCAATGTCAGTATTTTGACTTAAACCCAGCTCAATGGGTGTTGGAGAAATGTATTTTCCTTTATCTGTTTTGAACTGATCTTTAACCCTACCAACAATTCTAAGAAAACCTTCATCATCAATCTCACCAGTGTCTCCTGTTTTTAAGTAGCCTTCTTCATCAAACATAGCCGCGGTTTTTTCTGGCTCTTTATAATACCCCAACATCAGGTAATCGTGTTTTACTCTTATCTCTTCTCCTTCCGCAATTTTTACTTTTAATCCTTGGATGGGTTTACCAACCGTTCCAAATTTATTGACGTTTCTTCTGTTGAAGTGTGCGTAAACACAATCTTCTGTCATTCCATAAACTTGATAAATGGTTATGCCTAATTTATCATACCATTCCATAATGCCTATGCTAAGTGGAGCCGCACCTGAAAAGCAAAGTTTGGCATTGGCTAAACCTAATTTCTTTTTAATAATATTTTTAATAATGGAATTGATGATGGGAATAGAAAAGTAAAGATCTAATTTTTTCTGTGGCATCTTCTCCAAAATTTTCTCCTGAAACTTTGCCCATATTCGAGGCACGGCAAAAAAGTGTCCAGGTTGTGTATCAGCCAAATTTTTAGGAAACGATGCTAATGATTCTGAAAAACTAAATTCATCACCCATATATAGACCCATAAATTCTATACCCAAACGTTCGGCTATGTGACTTAAAGGCAAATAAGAGAACAGGCGAGTGCGTTGTGGAAAACCTATTTCCTGGTGCGCCATTTTAATGGTAGCATCAAAGGAACCCATGGCATGCATGACTCCTTTGGATTGCCCCGTTGTTCCAGATGTGTAAATAATAGTGAGCAGGTCTTCCGGTTTTATAACGGCCGGTGATTTAATCGGTTCCTGGTTTGCAACAATTTCTTCCCAGGTTTCTCCATCAGATATTCCGTAAGTTGAGATACTGATTTTAGTTAGTTCAGATGGGATACCTTTCTTCTGCGTATCATAATCATCCAGTTTGCCAACAAAAATAGCTTTGGATTCACTGTGATCTAATGTGTATTGAACACCTTCAGCTGAAAGTGTGGCGTATAGCGGAATAGAGACATGGCCAGCCATCATAATGGCCAAATCAGCCATCATCCATTCGGAGCAATTTTTTGATAATATGGCAATATGGCTTTTGGATGGTAATCCGAGTGACTCCAAATAGCCAGCTATTCTCCTGATTTCATTGCCGGCCTCAGCCCAGGTTCGGGTTTTCCATGTATCTCCAAATGGCTGGCGTAAAAAAGTTTGATCGGGCATGGTTTTTTCCCAATGCAGAAAATATTCTAATGGACCATTCATGAGATACGGATTTAGCGAGATGACATAAATTAAACTATATACAATGGATAAAAATACAATTTTTATACTAATCTATCCTTACGTTGAGTAAGTTGCCGTTCATGTCAAAAAATGATAAAAAACTCTTTTTGCTAGATGCCTATGCGCTGATATACAGAGCACATTTTGCATTTACAAAGAATCCTAGAATTAATTCAAAGGGAAGGAATACCTCCGTGCCATTTGGTTTTACCAATACCCTGCTGGAAATACTGACCAAGCAGAAGCCAACTCATATTGCTGTTTGCTTTGACACAGCGGCGCCCACATTTCGAGATGAAATATTTGAGGCCTACAAAGCAACAAGACAGGAAACCCCGGAGGATATCAGATACGGTATACCCATCGTAAAAGAAATTATTAGTGGTTTTAACATCCCTATCCTGGAGCTGGATGGATACGAAGCGGATGACATCATTGGTACGTTGGCTACCCGTGCTGCAAAAAAAGGATTTGAAGTGTATATGATGACACCCGATAAAGATTTTGGGCAGTTAGTGAAAGAGAATGTTTTCCTCTACAAGCCAGCTTATATGGGCAACGCGGTAGACGTGATGGGCCCAGCTGAAGTTTGTGAGAAGTGGGATATAGATAATGTGTCTCAAGTTATTGACATGCTTGGGCTACAGGGAGATACTTCAGATAATATTCCAGGCATACCCGGTATTGGTCCTAAGACCGCCTCTGTTTTATTAAAAAAATATGGTAACGTTGAAAATATAATAAAACATGCGAGCCAACTAAAGGGCAAGCAGAAAGAAAGAGTTGAAGAATTTGGAGAGCAAGCTATTCTTTCCAAAAAACTGGCAACCATCATTACGGATGTTCCAATTGAATTTGATGAGGAAAAACTCAAGTACGAGCCACTCAATAAAGAAGTACTTCGTCCCATTTTTGAAGAGTTAGAGTTTAGAGCAATCATGACCAGGGCCTTTGCTACTTCAGGAGGAGCAATACCACCACCGGTAGAAAAGACCACCCGGCCTTCGCAACTTTCCATGTTTGGGGGCTCGGCAAACTCTCCTGAAAAAGCAACAGAAGTAGGCAAAGGAAAGTATCATGCAGCCAACACAGCTGAGTTGCGCGCTTTGCTCATTTCAAAATTAGTTGAACTGCCCGAGTTTTCTATAGAAGCCTTAACAGGCAATCAGCTTCATTATAATTTTGAATTGAAAGGGTTAGCGTTTGCTATACCTGGTGAAACTCATTTCGTTCCGATTGTCTCAAACAAGGAGGCACAAACAATTTTAAAAGAGTTTGATTTGGTATTGGGTGATTCAAAAATTGCTAAGAATGCCCACAACATCAAGATTTTCATGCTGGTGCTTAAGAAATACGGCTTTGAAATTAAGGGTGCTTTGTTTGATACTATGCTTGCTCACTACCTGATCGAAGCGGAGTCATCTCATGAATTGGATATCCTGGCCAATCAATACCTCGACTACCAAATGATAAGCAGTGAGCATGAACAGGACAATACTTGCGAAAGGGCAGAAGTGATTTTACCATTGAAGCAACGGCTGAAAAAGGACCTTGAAGATAAAGGGCACTCGAAATTGATGAGTGATATTGAAATGCCTTTGGTTTCTGTGCTGGCTAGTATGGAGGCGGAAGGTGTGAAAGTAGATGAAGAAACATTGTCCTGGATGTCAAAGGCACTTCAGAAGGACAGCGAAAAAGTGCAAAAAGAAATATACACATTGGCTGGAACGGAATTTAACATAGCTTCACCAAAGCAAGTGGGGGAAGTGCTGTTCGATCAACTAAAGTTAGTGGACAAACCTAAAAAAACCCGAACAGGTCAATATGCGACAGGAGAAGATGTGTTGTTGAAATTAGCTGGAGATCATGAGATCGTACAGAAGATGTTGGAGTTTAGAGAATATGAAAAGTTGCGATCAACTTATGTAGACGCGCTTCCACGTATGATCAGTAAGGTAGATGGGAGAATTCACACTGACTATCGGCAGGCAGTTGCAGCAACTGGCCGTTTGAGTTCCATGAATCCGAACTTGCAGAACATTCCGATACGGACGGAAAAGGGGAGACAGGTCAGGAGCGCTTTTGTTCCCCGCGACAAGGACCACTTGTTCATGTCGGCCGACTATTCTCAAATTGAGTTGCGTATTGCAGCCTCTTTTGCGAAAGATGAAACCATGATTGAAGCCTTTAGGACCGGTCGCGATATTCATGCAACCACCGCTGCCAAGGTTTTTGACGTGCCACTCAAAAAAGTGACTCCCGATATGAGGAGGAAAGCCAAGGAAGTGAACTTTGGTATTTTGTACGGAAGTACCGCATTTGGATTGGCACAAAACTTAAATGTTTCCAGAACGGAGGCGATTGAAATTATTGAATCCTACTTTAAAGAATTTCATGCCATCAAGAGATACATGGATGATAGTATCAATATGGCGCGGGAGAGGGAATATGTAGAAACCATATTGGGGAGGAGAAGGTATCTGCGAGACATCAATTCGCGCAACGTTTCAACCCGTGGCTTTGCAGAACGAAATGCCATTAATGCACCGATCCAGGGAAGTGCCGCGGATATTATCAAGATAGCCATGGTGCATATTCAAAGTTGGTTGGAGCGGGAGAAATTAAAAACAAAGATGATACTGCAGGTGCATGATGAGTTGATCTTTGATTTATACAAGGAGGAAGAGAAGCTTGTGAAACCTAAAGTAATTGAACTGATGAAGACCGCTGTGATTATTGATGTGCCTATGGAAGTAGAAGTGGGCGTAGGTAAGAATTGGCTTGAAGCGCACTAAAGTCCTCACTATGGGCAATAGAACATTTGCCATATTCGCAATCTCGTTAATTACACAAGCTTCCTTTGCTCAATTAAAAAATGTGCAACGGAATAACCAACAATGGATTCAATACTATGGCCAAATTGAATTGACAGATAAGTGGAATATACTGCCTGATGGAGGTTTTAGGTGGCAGGATCGATTCAATG
Source organism: Cyclobacteriaceae bacterium (assembly GCA_036525835.1). Taxonomy (GTDB): domain Bacteria; phylum Bacteroidota; class Bacteroidia; order Cytophagales; family Cyclobacteriaceae; genus ELB16-189. Next base: position 7,479 of record DATCZR010000276.1, on the reverse strand, counting down.
AAAAAGGTATCTTCATTGCAAGGATTGGAGTTGGATACGACTTAAATAAAAAACTTAGAGTAACAACTGGGATTGCCTCTACAGGTGCTTATTCACCTACTGGACTGCGCCGATTGGAATTTCGTCCCTATCAGGAATTATTTTCGTCAAGTAATCTTGGGAAATTGCGAGTTCACCATCGGCTTCGCATTGAGGAAAGGTTTTATAAAAGGATTTTAAATGGGGATATTGTTAATGGTCATGATTTTAATTTTAGGTTTCGTTATCAGTTCTCATTGAGTATTCAGATTATAAAAATCGATTATAAAAATCCGAACAGAATTCTTTCCCTCAACGTAAGTGATGAGATTTTTATTAATGCTGGAAAAGAGATCGTTTATAATTACCTAGATAAAAACAGATTGGTGATTGGGCCATCTGTACAATGGAATAAGAATATAAATGTTGGCATATTTTATAACTTTCAGTTCTCACAATTGAATACACCCATGAGCTATGCCATCGATGATGTAATTTGGTTTACGATAAGACATCATATGAATATTGCAAAAGCAGAATAGCTTAACTTTAGAAAGTTTATGAGGGATCCAATAAAATTTAACAGACAAGAACTTTCGGGTGCGTTCGGAGATATCGGAACCGACTTGCCTTTGATCATTGCAATGATATTGGCTGCGGACCTATACGTGGCTGGTACACTCATCATGTTTGGGCTCATGCAAATACTTACTGGTTGGATTTATAGAATGCCCATGCCTGCACAACCCTTGAAAGCAATGGCCACGTTGGTTATTGCACAACAAATTGGGGGAAACATTTTACTTGGAGCAGGCCTTGCTATTGGCATTGTTATGTTAATCTTATCTGTTACCGGGTTGCTCGATAAAATAGCATCATGGATTCCGAAAGTAGTGGTGCGCGGCTTGCAATTGGGCTTGGGAATTAGCTTGTGCTCGCTCGCTTTTAAAAACTACATTTCCTCAGATTCTTACTATGGTTATGGTTTAGCGCTGGCATCTTTTATCATTATTTTAATTTTTATTGACAATAAGAAGTATCCTGCATCCCTATTGGTAATTGCTTTAGGAATTATTTATGCTTTTATTTTTAAAATTGAAGCAGCTGAACTTCCAAAGTCATTTGGACTCAACTTTCCCGTATTTGGGATACCGTCTTTTGAAGACATCACCAAGGGGTTTTTGTTGTTGGCACTACCACAAATTCCCCTATCCCTCGGTAATTCGATTATTGCCACCAGGCAAGTGGCTCAGGACCTGTTTCCTGATAAGCCGGAAATGAGCATTAAAAAGATTGGGATCACTTATTCTATTATGAATTTGACCAATCCATTTTTTGGAGGAATCCCAACTTGCCACGGATCAGGCGGCATGGTGGGTCATTATACATTTGGAGGCAGAACAGGTGGCTCTGTGATTATCTATGGATCAGTGTATGTTGTGCTTGGCCTGTTTTTGGCCGATGGATTTCACAATGTGGTGCAAGCATTTCCACTTCCTGTGTTAGGTGTCATATTGATGATAGAGGGTATTTCTTTAAGTTCATTAATTAAAGATGTGGTGTCTGACCGAAAAGGATTTGTTATTGCGCTCATGGTTGGAGTGATCGCTTTTGGTCTTCCTTATGGCTTTGTTATTTCAATGGTTGTGGGCACTATTGTCTATTACCTGCCGCTATCGCTTGATACGCTGTCCAACCTGGGATCAAAAAAATAAGTTGGACCTATCTCGAACTGGTTTTTATTTTCTTTATCACCTTTGGACCATACCACAACCAGAATCCACTGATGGCCAATGTGAGTAAACCCCAACCTATCGTATTAGTGTAAACTAACTTGAACGCATCACCTATAATAGACCCATCGTGAATGTGTTCGATCCAATCAGAGTGTCGTTGCAGTACTGACAATGATTTGCCAGTGGCTCCGTCCACCTGGACTTCCCAATAACCCTCTTTAAATAACACTTTAATAATTCCCTTGCTGGGACGAACATCTAATTTATCAACCAAAATGGTACGGCCGACAACTGAGTCAATAGCGTGGGTGGCAGATTTTACAATGGCATCGATGCTGACCCACTCTGCGACGTTTGAATGAGATCCTTTTTGCTCAGGGGGCTGTAAGATATCTACATCTTTTTTCCATCCCAATAGGACACCAGTTATGGCACTAATCAAAATGAACAAACCCAGGCCCGTTCCAAAAAATCGATGCCAGATCCTGAATTTTCTTAGGCTGTTAACCAATTTCCTATAATGCATTTGTAGTTGTTTAAGAAAGTCATGCCGGAATTTCCGGCATGACTAAGGATGATCTAAAAGTGAATTCGCAATGTTCCAAAAATATTTCTTCCCGGGGCATTGATCCCGGAAGCGAAAACACGGTATTGCAAATCAAAAAGATTGTCGACACCTACTTGAATAGCGAAAATAGAATTAAACTCATAAGAGCCACGCAAGTTCAAGGTATACCACGAGGGCATGCCTCTTGGTGTGGCGTAATTCAGGTTGTCTTCTCCGCTGTTGCTATAGTTGTCAAGCGTTTTCCATCCATTAAAATTTGAAAATATTTCCGTCTTTAACTTTTCCGAATTGTACCGGATGCTGATTCTTCCAAAGAATGGAGGAATGTGATCCAATGGAGTTTCCGGGCCGCCTTCGTTGAGTACTCTTCCTTTTGTGTAATTGAATGATGCACTTGCTGTCACTTGATCAGTAATAGATGTATGAAGACCGATATTATAGCCTAGGATGTAAGCCTTCCCCTTATTCTGATTTGCCAATACCTGGCTGGGTGTTCCGTCATAATTGATGGTGGATTGACCATTAAATGTGGAAGGCAGTGTTACAATGGCATCAGAGAATTGGGTGGCATAAAAGGCTGTTTCAATTCTGGTATTTGAGCCAATAAATTTGGTGATTGCCAGGTCTGCGTTCAATGTTTTCTCTGACTCGAGGTCAGGATTTGGGACTATCACATTACCAGGCGTTGATTCAAATACCTTTCCAAGGTCATCAATGTTAGGAGCTCTGAATCCTGAGCTTATCATGATCGAAAATTTCCAGGAAGTAGGCGCGTAAATCAGTCCTAGGTTGGCACTGCTGAGTAAATTGTTTTGATCGACCTCATTGAAGGGGAACGGAAAAAAACTTTTGTCATAGAATGCAGCATGTAACCAACTGCCACCAATTCTTACACCATCCGTAAGTGTGAACTGTGGATTGATTTTGTAGGTATGTGTGAAGTAGCCGGCAACCGTATTCATGGAATTATCTCCATCTGGATATCGGGTATCCGAATTGCTTTGTACACCTGTCACAATATTGGTTGCGTGAGCAGTTGATTTCAGCGTATTGAATTGGCCATCCAATCCGTACCTAATATCACTTCGTTTGATTGATTTTTTAAAATCAAGTGTGATGCCAAACACATTTACGTTTTCGATTCTGCTTCTTAAGTTGTTATTATTGAATCTCCTGTCGTTACGGCTTTCCTCAATATCCTGAAAGCTTGCTGTCAGGCTTAGTACGTCTGCCATGGAGCCCAAATCCTTCACCTTAAGATTGTAACTCGACAATAATCTTTTTTGCGGTCCATAGTACCATTCGGCACTGCGAAGACCTGTTCCCTGGACATCGGTGAGACGGTCGTATCTAAAAATATCTGACGAAGTAGAATATTGGATATTGAACAAGTGACTGATCCGATTACCGGACTTAAATAAGAACTTCTGAATCAAATCGTATTGCCTATATCCACTTTGTTTCTGAACGAATGGGTCGCTATTGGTTACTAAAACATCACTTTGGTTGTCAGGAGCTCTTACCGTATAATTATTGCGAAGCCAAAGTTGTTCTCCCAGTTGCGGATTAGTTCGTTCACCCATTTTCAAATCTCCGAAGTCTGAGTAGGTGAATGAGGTAAAAGAACCAAACCGTTCACTGTTAATGTTGAAATCGAGGTGCCTGGTTTTTTCATCGTTGACGGATCCATAGCGTGTCATCAAATTGCCGCTAAATTTAACGTCGGCCTCAGAAGCCAGCATCGGATTTTTTGTGTACAAATGGATCACGCCCCCAAGGGCATCACTTCCGTATACCGTAGATGAGGGACCAAATAATATTTCAACGCGTTCCATGGAGTTATTATCTGTAGTGATCAGATTCTGCAAATGGCCAGCTCGATAAATGAGGTTGTTCATTCTTACACCATCAACCATGAGTAAAACACGACTGGCTTCAAAGCCTCGCAGTTGTACACTTCCGCCTCCCTGCTGACTTTTTTGGATGGCTACCCATCCTGAATTGCTTAGTAAATCTGCGGTAGTTGGCGCGTTGAGCTGCCTGATTTTTTCATTGGTTAACACTTCGATTTGTTGGTTTATATGACGTCTTGGTTCCTCGATTTTATTGGCAGAAATCACCATCTCGTCAAGAAACAGAGTTATCTTGGCTGAATCAATTTTATATTGATCCTGTGCATGCATCCGGTAGCCCAAACAGCACAATGCGATAAATATGAAATTTTTCATTGTTGTTAGAAACAAATAAAGATTTAAGAATTTGGAACTGGTCTTAGACAGGAAACGGATTAGATTATCCTTTGGGAGGTGGCGCATCAACAGGATAATCTTTCGATACCAAATTGACCTGAAAATTATCCATGAAGTTTATAGATTCATTGAAAAAAAACATTTCTAAAATACCAGCAGAAATAAACTGCAAAGTTAAATAACTCATTAAAGTTGATGGTGCAGGCTTGTTGTCATGGGAGGCTATGTTGACAACTTCACTCAAAAAGCTAATCAGGTTATCTTCTGCCTGGTCGTGTTTTGCGTATAAGATGATCTTACCGTTTTCCAGTTTGGGAGCGCTATGATCATACATTTTACCGTCAATTTTTACTTCATGATTATTGACTTTGATCTTTTGATATTCTTCAATACTCAATTCAAAAATTTCAAATTCATCAGCAGGTAATGAGGCAATTTCCTGTCTCATTTCCTGGTGAATCTGCGCTTGTCTTACCACAAAGTAGATGTAGAAACCAGCCAAATGGGTAAGAAATATGGACAAGGCAATTATGGAAATGATTTTTCTCACACTCCTCGAAAGTACGCAAAAGTTATTTCAAGGCTTGAAATATTATAAGAATGGAAGCTTACCTCAGATGTGCACTGATATATCTCAATGCAAATCTGAGGTAAGTATTTTATTTCGTAATTCCCGGAACCCTTTCTGGTTTGGCCTGTTCGTTGCCAAAGGATGGAGCCTTGCGAACGGTGGGATATAATTCGTCTAGCGTATTACCATCATAAAGTCTTCCATTCTTCATTACTTGGTATACTGTGTTGGTGTTACGGATATTTTCCAGCGGATTCTTTTCCAAGATGATAAGGTCGGCTAGTTTCCCAGCCTCAATACTTCCTAGATCTCCATCAAGTCCAAGGGCAGTTGCCCCAAGTATTGTGGCCACTTTAAGCGCATTGTGATTGCTCATCCCTCCAGATGCTATACTCCAAAGTTCCCAGTGATACCCTAAGCCTTGCAATTGTCCATGTGAGCCGACACCGGCCAAGCCTCCAGCCTTTACCAGGTCGTTAACGAATTTGGCATGATCTGGAAACACATGCTCTTCATCCATAAACCAACCTGGCCTTCGTCTTGACTTTTGATCCAATTCACTTTTTGATGTAAAGTGATTGAGTTTAGGGTCACCGTTTACTTTTTCAGTAGCATAATAATAGTTTTCAGCCCATGGCCCTCCATACGCCACTAGCAATGTCGGTGTGTAGGCCATTTTGGATTGTGCAATGGTAGTAGCAATATCATTGTACAATGGATAAATGGGTAGTGAATGCTCGTGCCCAGGATAACCATCGATCAAATTTGTCATGTTCAACTTAAAATCAAGTCCACCTTCTGTAGTCGGCATTAACTTTTGTTCTTTGGCTGCCATAATTATCCACTGACGATTCTGGCGATTACCAGTGAGGTACATCTTGATTGTCTTGGTATTGTAATATTCGGAGTACTGCCTGAGGATATCTTTGGCTTGTTCATAACTTTTCAAGTTGTAAGCCCAAAATCCAACTCCAGGACCTGTACTGTAAATGCGAGGTCCGATCATTTGACCTGTCTCAACCATGTCACCATAGGTGATGACATCAGACGAAGAAGTTTGAGGATCGCGCGTGGTAGTAACACCGTAAGCCAAATTGGCTGCATACTTCCATATTTGAGATTTGTGTATGCCCCAGCTAGGCCACATGTGTGCGTGAGTATCAACAAAACCAGGAACTATCGTTTTACCGCTGAGATCAAACTTTTTTATTGACTCGTCAACAGAGATAGATCCTGCTGCACCTACTTGTTTAATGCGTGCATTTTCAATGAGTACATCTCCTTTTTCAATTACCTCATCCCCTTTCATGGTAACGATGCGTGCATTTTGAAGCAATACTTTTCCGTAAGGAATATCTTTCTGTGCTTTAACTTTGATTCTTAATTCAGCAGGTTTGTATTGATCATCTTTGTCCTTGTCTTCAATCTCGTCCTTCTTTTCTTCTTTTACGTCTTCTTCCTTTTGCTTTTCTTTTTCTGCTTTCTTTTTCTTCAACTCAATATCATTTTCTTTGGCAGAATCTAGATTGTAGGTGAACAATGCATTCCCCAAGGTGAAGTACACTATTTTTCCGTTAAAACTCCAACTTGGAAATTCTCCACCCAATGTTGTCAATTTACGAGATGGAAATTGTGACTTGTCTGTTTCCGCTACGGAAATTATTGGAGTCTCTCCTCCTGTGATAGGCACATCTACTACATAGATTTCATTGTTGATTTGAGCCAAGGCCTTTCCGCCAATGGGTGACATTCTGATAACGGCCGCATTGGATGGTTCTTTTTTTGGCTCTTGCGCAGATTCATTTAGCATGCAACTATTTTCTTCCAGCAAAGAACCATAGGTTGTAATTCCAGTAATCTTTACATGTTCTCTTTGATCGGTACCATCCCAACGAATGGAAACAAGCCCATCTTTTGAGTCGTATAAATAAATTCTGTCAACTGATTTTACAAAGTGAGGTGTGGTGCGTCCTTGTGCATTGGCAATAAGGTTTACCGGTCCACCATCTGATGAAATCCACATGATTTTTTCCTGACCATTTCGATAAAATGGATCAGAATTATCTTTAAGCACTTGCGCTGATCCTTGCATGAACACAATTCGAATTCCATTCTGGCTCCATGTTGGCTCTGTATACAATCCAGATTCTGTAGTAAGACGTATAGGGCGCACTGCTTTCGATTTGTAATTGACTTTATAAATATGTCCTTCCGAATTGTTTTCCCAGGTAACCCATGCCAATTGTACACCATCCGGACTCCATGTAGGCATTGCCTCTGTGAAATTAAAAGTGGAAACTCTCTTGGGCGTTCCATTAGGAAGTTCCATGGTATATA
>DATCZR010000275.1:0-12194 GCA_036525835.1 Cyclobacteriaceae bacterium | reverse complement strand
GACTGGAGGCTTCCACGGAGGCGTGCACTTCACTTAATGACTTTCTGCCTTCTTCTTTTCTCATACTACTCAGTCACTAAGATATTTTTCGAGACCTCTTTAGAGATAAATATTTTATGATTGTCCAGGATCACCTCCATGGAATTATCATAGGCTTCTTTGCTGATGAGTTGTATTTTCTTTCCGGGTATAGCACCAATTCGATCCAGGTATTTGAGTAAGTCTGAATCTGAATCTTTTACCGCTACTATAATTCCACGATATCCTTCACTCAATTGATCTAATGGTAAATGTGGTTTTGTTTTTATTTTCCCATTTCCATCTGGGATGGGATCGCCATGTGGATCGGTGGCTGGATACCCTAAAAACTCATCCAGTTTTTCAATAAGCCTGGGTGATTTAATGTGCTCCAGTTGCTCTGCTACCTCATGTACTTCGTCCCAGGTGAAGTCCAGTTTCTGTACCAGGAAAGTTTCCCATAATCTGTGCTTGCGAATTACTTGCAATGCCTGACTTTTACCTTTAGCCGTCACATTTACACCATAGTATTTCTTGTAGGATATAAACTTTTTGCTAGACAATTTTTTGATCATATCCGTAACAGAAGCTGCCTTGGTTTGCATGGAATCTGCCAATGCATTGGTCAGCACATCTTTTGTTCCATCTTCTGAAAGGTGGTAAATGGCCTTTAAATAGTTTTCTTCCGCCAGACTAAGCATTGGATTATCTTTTGCAACAAAAGTAGAAATTTAGGCTTGTCTAAAAAAATATTTAGATGGATTTGTTACCCTGTTTCCTGCAGGACCGGCTTATAGGCCTAGGAAATATCCTTATTGGTATTTTCCTTTTGCAACTTAAAATAAGGTTTCAGCCGACTTCTCATAGTATGAGATATATTCTTAAGGATAGTTTTCAGACCGCAAGCTACAGGGCGAGTTTTTCCATTAAATCACTAAATCTTTTACCCTCCCAATACACATCAACAGCACGCTTAGGGTAAAATGATTGTGTTTTCATTTTATTGAGAAGTTCTGGAGGTACGTCCCATAGAAGTCCGGCATTTTGTTCCATTACTCTAGGCGCATAGGGTTGATTTGCCCAGGTGATAATGGGGAGCTGATTGGCCATGTATTCAAATAGTTTGGTAGGAACCGATCCTGAAGTGTGAGGGGAGGGAGGATAATACATGATGCCAAAATCAGCATTTTCTATTTCTGCCATGATCTCCCGATGAGGCAGGAGTTGATAAAATCCTTTCAAAAGGATAAACGGCTTGTCACGGATGCGCTCCAGCACCTCCAGCCTGGTACTGGGAAGTGCACAATATCCGGCAATCATTAACCTAACTTCTGGATCTTCTTTATGTAGCACTGTTGCCAGGGTAATGGCTTCAAATACTCCTGTACTTTTACTAATGGTGCCTGTAAATAGGAGTTTATGCACTCCCGTGGAAGTCCTCCTGCCGACTTTAGGTTGGATTGCTTTATTTTCCAAAATGGTAAAATGCTTGCCAATGAATCCTAATTCGGTAGCGTAGGAATTTTCAGCAAGAATAACATGATGAAATAGGCGTGTGACCAACTTTTCTTTACCTCGAATCCACCATGATAATGGCAACCTAAATCTGGCCGGATAGGTCTCAGAAAATCGAATATTCCTATAGTAGTTTTCCCTAATATCATACACAATTACACAACCAAATAATATTCTGCTGATAACACTAACTATCAGTAATTCATGAGTGTTAACTATCAATATACCAGGTCTTACTTTAAATAGGGTAAGCAGTATTTTAGTGGGAGTAAGGAACCGATCCAGGCTAAACCTGCCAGCTATTTCAAAGGGTATAAATTCAATACCCGGATGAGCAGGTATTTGATGAATTGACTGACCCATTATGGTTACTTCACAGTCGTGAGATTCACAAAGCGAGAGCGCCATTTTCTCAAACATCCGCGTATCGTCTATGGGCTTCAAGACAGAAGCAATGACTATTCTTCGATTTTTCATTTTATTGCATAAAGGTTTACAAAATTAGACTTAAATGGAATTATTAAAGCATATTGAAAAAGTATGGGAGGACAGAGCACTACTTCAGTTGGCAGAATCACAGGCAGCCATACGCTCTGTTATTGAGCAATTGGACAAGGGAATGCTCAGAGTAGCTGAGCCGACAGAAAGTGGATGGCAAGTAAATGAGTGGATTAAGAAAGCGGTAATTCTGTATTTTCCCATTCAACAGATGGAAACCATTGAAGTCGGGCCATTTGAATTTCACGATAAAATTGCGCTTAAGAAAAATTATAAACAGCTGGGCGTGAGAGTTGTACCTCATGCCATTGCACGTTATGGTTCTTTTGTGAATAAGGGCGTCATTATGATGCCTTCTTACGTGAACATTGGTGCATATGTTGATGAAGGCACCATGGTGGATACCTGGACAACGGTGGGTAGCTGTGCGCAGATTGGAAAGCATGTGCATCTGAGTGGAGGAGTGGGCATTGGTGGGGTTTTAGAGCCTGTTCAAGCTGCTCCGGTCATTATTGAAGACGGAGCCTTCATTGGTTCGCGATGCATTATTGTAGAAGGGGTACATATAGGAAAAGAGGCGGTATTGGGAGCTAATGTGGTGCTTACTGGCACTTCAAAAATAATTGATGTAACTGGCGATAAACCGGTGGAGTATAGGGGTACTGTTCCTCCTCGATCTGTGGTTATTCCAGGATCTGTTTCGAAAGAATTTGCGGCTGGCAATTACCAGGTTTCCTGTGCTTTGATTATAGGTAAACGCAAAGCGAGTACTGATAAAAAAACGTCGCTAAATGACGCGCTAAGGGAGAATAACGTATCTGTTTAGCATTTGGCACATGCTTTGAAGGTTTTTGTATTAAACCTAATTTTGAAGGTATGAATCGCTTGGTTACTGGTATCGTGTTGTTTCTGGGCCTAACGGCTTTTGCGGTGAATAAGCAACTGGACTTACCGGAAGTTAACAATAAAAGTTTTGGCGTAGGGGAAGAAATTACCTATCGGGTAAATTTTGGAATATTTACTGTGGGAAGCGCGATTACCAAGGTGGATAAAAAAATTTTCGAGATTAATTCACGGCCTAGTTACAAGGTAGATGCCTTTGGATCAACCAGCGGTATGGTGTCCTGGATAACTAAGGTGGATGATCAGTGGGGTGCTTACATTGATACTGCTGCTCTGGTAACCCATGTGAGCTATCGAAAGATCAAGGAAGGTAGGTATAGAAAAGACGAACTCACCACTTACGATCATGCTGCGAACAAGGCCGAGGTGAAGGTTAGGAATAAAGAGACGGGCGTGTATGATGATGCTAAGGTGTATGATACACCCAATAATGTACGCGATCTGGTTGGAGGATTTTTGTACTTACGCGTGATTGAGTTTAGCAAGTTACACACGGGAGATACGTTGACGATTTCAGGTTTTTTTGAAGACACTTCCTACGACCTAAAAATCATTTATGAGGGTAAGGAGGTCATCGATACCCGAGTAGGAAAAATTAAGTGTTTGAAGTTGGTGCCAATCATGCCCGATAATAAATTATTTGATGGAGAGAATTCTATTACCTGTTGGATATCTGACGACATGAATAAAATTCCGGTGAAAATTCAGGCCAAAATGTTTATTGGTAGTACTGGAATTGAAATGGTTAGCTTCAGGGGGTTACGCAATTCCCTGAAGATCATTTTTGACTAGAATTTGCTAAGCCATTTAACAAGGAAGAAAATTTTTCAAAGGTTATTGGTTTGAAAACATATTCTGCTATTTCAGCAATCTCTTTTGCTTTGCTGATATCACTTTGGTCAATGGAGGAACTGGCCATATAAATGGTGATCTGTTTTGATAATTGTGTTTTTATTTTTCTGAACTCTTCAATAAACATCCAGCCATCAATTAGTGGCATGTTGATGTCCAAAAAGATCACATCCGGTAGCAATTCCTTTTCGCTTGATTTTTCAATAAGATATTTTAAGGCTTCCCTTCCGTTTAAAAACTGTAGGATAGAATGGGTAGTACGGGTAGCTTCAATCGATTTGAGTGCAGTAAACTGAAAAATCTCGTCATCGTCAATTAGAGCTACTGTAAGTAAATTTTCTTCTGCGCTCATGAATCTTGCTTGTAGAAATTAATTGTAAAGGTAGTTCCGATATGCTCTTGGCTCTGTATTTTTATTTCACCCCCCATGGCCTCAATTTGATTCTTGATAAGAAAAAGTCCAACACCTCGGCTTTCTGCATTTTCATGAAAAGTCTTTCGAAGTTTAAATACCTGATGACCGTATTTATCAAGATTGATACCTGATCCATTGTCGGAAACTTGCAAGATCAGTTGATTTCCTTCGTAGTAGGTTCTGAAATTTACGATAAGTTTTCGTTCACTACTTTGGTATTTTAATGAATTGCTCAGAAGATTCAAAAATATGCTTTCCAGATAAATATTGGGATAATTGATCTGTTCCGCTTCCTTAAAATCACTGTGGAGTTGAGCTGATGTTTCGTTTATACGTGTAATCATCATTTGCTTTACCTTGTTCAACACCTCTTCAAACTTTAATTCCTGCTTTACAAGATTGACATCTTGTTTTACTTTGAGGATATCATTTAGCTCAGAAAGGGTCGTGAGCAGATAATTCGATGATTTGCTGAGTAGGTCGAAAATCCGACTCCGCTCGGTGATGTCGGTAGTTGCCTCTAAAATTTCCAGTAGGGAATTAATGTTTCCTGCCGGAGACCTGAGATTGTGAGATACAATCTGGGTAAACTCTTCCAGCTGTTCATTTTTCCTTGTTAAACTTTGAGCAATGGCAGATAACCTTTCGTTCTGTTCCTTTACTTTTTCCTCTGCAATTTTTCTTGCAGTTACATCTCTGAACTCGGTGACCCTTACTATTTTCCCCTTGTAAGGAATGTTTTTACCATGGATTTCAAGATATTTTTTGATTCCATTTTTGTTAATGGCTTCAATGTCATACGGAGCTTCGTCTCCAGATTTGATTTTCCCCATTACCATAGAACGAAATTCGGGCGATACCAAATCTATACTCTGCATTCCCATCAGTTCCTCCACCGTGTATCCGCTCACGTCTGAAAGCCCCTGGTTGACTTCCATAATTATTCCGTTGTCATGGATTGCAATGCCACTGAAAGATGCACTTAGTAAGACCCGGTATCGCTCTTCGCTTTCTACAAGTTCACGTTCAGCTTTTTTCATTTCCGTTACATCTCTCATCATGCCGAGCATTCGGATGGCTTTATTCTCACTGTCTGAAATAAAGAATCCACTGTCGTGCAAAATCAAGTAATGTTTGTCTTTATGTCTAAACCTATAATGAACATCGTAGTGGCTTAGCTTCTTTTCAGCGATATCAAGTTCGGCCAGACTGGACTCTCTGTCCTCCGGGTGAATCATCTCGACCCATCGATGGATATCGCCCATTTCATTTTTTTTGTATCCAAGCAACTCTTTCACATTGCCTCCCCAGACTATTTTGCCGGTAGCAATGTCATAATCATATATCACTTGACCGGAGGAGGCTGCAATTAATTCATATCGGGTTTTCCACTCGAGTTTTTCATCCTCCACTATTTTGTTTTCCAATGCCCTGGCAACGGCTGATGAGTAGGAACGGAGCACTGAAAGTTGAATGCTGCTCCATGTGGTTTCGGATTGGCGCGCATCAAAGCCAACAAAACCCCATAAAGTGTTTCTCACCATTATGGGAAAAAACAAGATGGACAAAATTTGTTGCGATTGAAGAATTCCTTTGATAGTACTATTTGGTAAATCTTTGACATGACCAGCATAATGTTGTCCTGATTCGAGTGCCTTGAAAATAGGCTGAAATTGAGCCAGTGGAAAATGCTGAAGGGCCGGATTATTGATCTTAGTTTGAGCAAGACCGAAGTTCCATTCAAATCGTAGGCTGGTATTTGTTCTTTCATTAATCGCGGCAGTATCGTTTTCAAATAAATAGACCTTATCTACTTCAAGGGCTTCGCCCAATAAACGTAAGCCTTCATTGATGGCATGTATCAGATTCGGATTGATAATGAGTTCCCTGGTGACCTGAGATAATGCATTGAAAAGGAGATCTCTCTTTTGCAATGATATCTCGGTTTCTTTGCGTTTTGTAATGTCTACCACAGTGCCAATTAATTTCACTGGATTACCAGCCTTATCACAAATGGCCCTACCTGCACCCTCCAGCCAAATTGTTTCCTTTCGACGTTTTAATACCCGATACTCAATATGAAAGTCAGTGTTTTGGTAAATGGCATTCTGAATTTTCCGCCTACTGTATAGTGCATCATCTGGATGAATTAGCCTCAAGTAGTCTTCAAATGTATTTTCAAATTGAGATTTGCTAAGGCCAAAAATGTCATATACAACATCATCCCAAAAGATATGTTGGGTCTTTAAATCCATTTCCCAGATGCCAATACGGGACGCGGAAAGAGCGAAATGGAGGCGTTCAGTGTTATCGTTAATGAAGGCTGACGACATCTTCTGCGCGTCATTCGAACCAGTCCAGACACTTAATTTTTTCAGTCCGTTTTGCTTTATTGTCTTTGCTTCTCTTTTTCGCTTTCCCATTGAATGACCAGATCAGTCACAGTTTAGTATGCAAAATTGCTAAATATTGGGTTAAAGTCTGCAAAAAATTGGAAGCAATGCCACAGAACATTACATAGGTTGGTTCGAGATTCAAATAATGCTATTTTGACGAGTTAAAACAAAATGTTAAAAGTTTATGTTAAGGGAATTTAAGGCATTTGCCATGCGTGGCAATGTAATTGACCTCGCTGTCGGGGTTGTCATTGGTGGTGCATTTGGTACTATCGTAAAGTCAATCGTTGCCGATATCTTTATGCCAATCATTGGTGTACTCACCGGAGGGCTTGATTTTTCAGGATTAACTTACACTTTCGGAGAGTCCAACATCACTTATGGAAGTTTTCTCCAGGCAACATTCATCTTTTTGATAACCGCTTTCGCTTTGTTTTTACTGGTGAAAGGTATCAATAAAATGAAAAAAAAGGAGGAAGTGAAACCAGCAGCTCCGACAGCGACTCCGGCTGACATCGCTCTGCTTACCGAGATCAGGGATCTGTTAAAGAAGTAGGAAGAAGTAAAGTAGTCAAAAGGCTACAGTCCATAATAGAGTTATGGAATATTGACCTACAGCTAATATTATTTAAATTGATCGGCCACCACCAATTCTTTACTTCCTTTGGTGTATTTATAAAATCCACTTCCGGACTTCACGCCATGATGACCGGCCTGGACCATATTGATCAATAAGGGACAGGGCGAATACTTTGGATTACCAAATCCATCATGAAGAACTTTTAAAATAGAAAGACATACGTCCAATCCTATAAAGTCTGCCAGCTGAAGAGGACCCATGGGATGAGCCATTCCTAATTTCATGACCGTATCAATTTCTTCGACCCCGCCTACATTTTCAAATAGGGTGTAAATAGCCTCATTGATCATAGGCATTAAGATGCGATTGGCTACAAATCCCGGATAATCATTAACCTCTACTGGAATCTTGTTTAAGGTCCTGGATAGGTTCATAATGTCTCTGGTCACCTGATCACTGGTGTTATAGCCACGAATCACCTCAACCAATTTCATAATGGGCACGGGGTTCATAAAGTGCATGCCAATAACTTTATCAGGTCTGGAAGTAACCGATGCTATTTTAGTGATTGAAATAGAAGAAGTATTGGAGGCCAAAATCGCTTGCGGTTTAAGATTGGCGTCCAGGTCCTTAAATATGTTAAGTTTAAGGTCCACATTTTCAGTTGCAGCTTCCACCACCAGATCAGCTTCGCTTACACCCTTTTTCATGTCTGTAAATGTGGTGATGAGATTAAGGGATTTGTCTTTATCTTGGCTGGTGATGTTACCTTTCTCCACTTGGCGACTCAGGTTTTTTTCAATCGTAGCGGTAGCCTTAGCGAGCCGATCTTCAGCAATGTCAATAAGAGATACATTAAATCCATGGAGCGCAAATACATGAGCTATTCCATTTCCCATGGTTCCCGAGCCTATGACGGAGATATTCTTCATTTCTGATTTTGCGTTTTCTGTAATGGCAAATATAAACCCAAATTGGAGAAGGGCTACTTGACGAGCGTCTCTTTTGTGAGCCCCATCGCATTGATTCGTAAGATCAACATTTTAGGCTCAATAACAGAATGATCACATGGAGGACCTGGCTCAAGATAATATTTATAAAACTTCTGATTGCGATCCAGCAATTGATTTTCGTCTGGTCTGCCCAATAATCCAACAAGATCCATTTCAGAAAGTGTTTTTAATTTCTCTTTTTGCGAAACAATAGCCTCCATCATTTTCGCACGTTCTCCATGGCAAGCGTTTCGATCTGATTTCCAAAGTTCTAAATCTACCCCCTCGAGAGCAGGCAATGGTTTAGAGCAAGCGGCAAATAAGATGATCAATAATAAATACCAGCTAAGCTGCCTGAAGTTGTACATTTTTGAAGATTGAGTAAAACCAAATACTGGAAATTAGAAGGTAAAGTAATGCAATGCCTATTAAGTAGATTGGCCAATTGTATAGTAGAGTAAGCAGGATTAAAATTAAAGGGTATGCGACAAGGCGAGCCCACTCAGCCCAATGTACCCACTGTTTATTTTCAAAAAGTACGCCACTATTTACAACCACGATAGAAATGACGATAGTGAAGAATAATTTTTCAGCAATCTGAAAATCTGCTTGCTTGAACAGAAATAAGCCGGTGCCTATCAGGCATAAAAGGTATTGGAACAGCACGTAGTAGTTGAGTGATACCGGGGCTGGTGTATCATATTTATGGTAGGTAGCTCTGTCAACTTCTGGAGCAGCCCGATAGCCTCCCAGAGATGCTGGCAGCCATCCCGGTTTCATAAACAGATATTTGATCTTATCACTCCACTTATTGATCCTTTGTAAGTCTTTTCCCATTTCAGCATAGTGGCTAATGTTGGCCCACACCGCATTCCAACTGTTAATAGGCTTGGTTATACCGTAGGTTGGCCGTTCTTCTTCGGCTTGGAAAGTACCAAACATTTTGTCCCAGATGATGAGTGTTCCAGCATGATTTTTATCGATATACTTTGGATTACGTCCATGATGCACCCGGTGATGGGAGGGGGTATTTAAAAAGTATTCCAGAAAGCCCAATTTGTTGATGGTCTCGGTATGAATCCAAAACTGATAAAGGGTATTTAATACGGATATCAGTGCAAAGTCAAGGGTCTCAAATCCCAATAACGCCAAGGGTAGGTTAAACGCGAATGTCCACACAGTTTGAAAGCTACTTTGTCGCAGTGCCACCGATAGATTATATTCTTCACTTTGATGATGCACTACATGTCCTCCCCAGAATAGATTGATTTCATGACTCATGCGATGGGCCCAGTAATAAGCGAAATCCACCAGGAAGAATAGGACCACCCAGTAAAGCCAATTTCTCTCCAATTTAAAAAGTGCAAAGTTGGAGAAAATGACTTCATAGATGCCAATAGCAAGCACCTTCAAAAACAACCCGGAAAGTTGAGAGGTAATGCCGCAGCTGAGATTGGCAATTGAATCCGGAAGGCGATAGAGCTTGCGATGAGAAAAACGCTCTATGGCCAACTCAATCCCGATGAGGAGAAAAAAAATAGGTATGGAAAGGACAATCGGGTTAAGATTCAAAGCTTTTCACATTAACTTGCCACTTCAAATTTAGTAACATGATCCTAAAGTTATTTAAAGCGGTATGGTTTCTTTCTTTGTTGGGGTTCATGCTCATATTTCTTTATATCTATGCCTCTTTCCCAGTAGATATTGTACTGAGGGAAGGTCTTGAACCTTTGGCTACCTCCAGGGACGTGATTTTTTATTCTACCCTCATTTTTGTCTCTTTGGTCAATGCGCTGGTGTTTGTTGTGCGCAGACTTTATGGTAAACAGGATGAACGATTTAGTATTTGGTTTTTTGGCCAAATCATTTTACTCAACTTCTTTTTTTGCACCGTTCTGGGCTTTATCAATGTGCTCAACAGTGGAGAGAAGTTTGCGCTCGAAAATCTGGGAGTGGTCATATACGGCAGCATTGTGTTGATCGTATTGTGGGCGCTGGCCTGGCCGATTTTCCTGCTATCTCAAAAGTTTATAAATAAACAAGCAATTTGATCACAGTAGAATTAACTACTGATAATCAGTTAATTACTCTTATTCAGTTTATAAATTTTTGTAGTTGAATGATTGCTTCAACTGCTTGTAGAACCATCAAAATTCGTTTTATTAGGCCCAATCATTTTTTAAACTGTTTATTCTAAGAGGTGTATTTTTTTTAAAGCATAGAAGCTTATTAGCATAAACCGATACCCAACTTATGGCGAAAGATCTATTTCAATACGATGAATCGAGTGTCAAATCACTCGACTGGCGGGAGCATATTCGGCTGAGGCCCGGAATGTATATTGGTAAGCTGGGTGACGGATCTTCCAAGGACGATGGGATCTACGTGCTGGTTAAAGAAGTTATTGATAATTCCATTGATGAACATATGATGGGATACGGAAAAGTGATCGATGTGAAGATTACAGATCAACGCGTTACCGTTCGGGATTATGGCCGTGGAATACCTTTAGGCAAAGTGATTGATTGTGTATCAAAGATCAATACCGGAGCTAAATATGATTCTGGAGCTTTTCAAAAATCAGTCGGATTGAATGGGGTAGGAACAAAGGCGGTAAATGCGCTTTCCAATTACTTCAAGGTGCAGGCATTTAGGGAAGGCAAAACTAAAATAGCCGAATTCAAAAAAGGTAAGATCACCAACGATGCCAAAATCACCAAGTCATCTGATAAAAACGGCACAACTATAGTTTTTGATCCTGACGAAAGCATGTTCAAAAATTATCACTTCATTCCAGAGTACCTGGATGATCTGATGTCGAATTATGCTTTTCTGAATGCCGGTCTCACCATCAACTATAATGGCAAAAAGTTTTACAGCAAAGACGGCTTGCTGGATCTGCTCAAGCAGAAGATTGAAGCGGAGGAAATGCGATATCCGATCATCCACTTAAAAGGTGATGATATTGAAATTGCCCTGACGCATGGTACCCAATATGGAGAGGAGTATTACTCTTTTGTAAACGGACAGAATACAACACAAGGAGGCACACATTTGGCTGCTTTCAGGGAAGGGATCGTAAGAGGGGTGAGAGCTTTTTACAAGAAGGACTACGACTCATCAGATATCAGGGCAAGTATCGTAGCTGCCATTGCTGTGCGCGTGCAAGAGCCCGTGTTTGAATCTCAAACCAAAACCAAGCTAGGCTCCATTCATATGGCGCCAGATGGTGCTACCGTCCGAAGTTACATTGGAGACTTTGTGGCCAAAGAGCTTGAGATATATCTGCATGGACACGCTATTGCAGCTGATGCATTGCTTAAGCGAATACAGCAGTCAGAACGAGAGCGCAAAGAGATTGCCGGCATTAAGAAGTTGGCTAACGAACGCGCCAAAAAAGCCAATCTTCATAACAAAAAGCTCCGCGACTGTCGGTTTCATTTCAACGAAGAAAAAGGAGCCCGCAGCCAGGAGTCAATGATATTCATTACCGAAGGGGATAGTGCAAGTGGTAGCATCACCAAATCCAGGGATGTAGAGACACAGGCAGTGTTTAGCTTAAGGGGTAAACCCCTGAATTGCTATGGACTTACCAAGAAGGTCGTATATGAGAATGAGGAATTTAACTTGCTTCAGCATGCGCTGAATATTGAAGATGGATTGGATGGATTGAGATATAACAAAGTGATAGTGGCAACTGATGCTGACGTGGATGGCATGCATATCAGGCTCCTGCTACTGACTTTCTTTTTGCAATTCTTTCCGGAGCTGGTAAAGGCTGGTCATGTATTTATTCTTGAAACACCTTTGTTCCGTGTGAGAAATAAGAAAGAAACCATCTATTGCTATGATGAGGATGAGAAACGAGCTGCGGTTGAAAAGTTGGGAAGCAAACCTGAGATCACTCGTTTCAAGGGTCTTGGAGAAATCTCTCCCGATGAATTCGGAAAATTTATTGGCGACAGCATTAGACTGCAGCCGGTAATCCTCGGCAAGGATAGTCATCTTACGAAATTGCTGGAATT
>DATCZR010000274.1:0-6636 GCA_036525835.1 Cyclobacteriaceae bacterium | reverse complement strand
GACCCTCTGCTTGTAAGGCAGATGCTCTGAACAAGCTGAGCTAAGCTCCCTCGTTTTTAGGACTGCAAATGTAGGATAGATTTTAAAATGTGCAAAGAATTATGTTGGTTCCCACAAATTGATTTTGGGTTAAGACCAAATCATCACATGTACTCTACTTCCGCTTGATAAAAAAGAAATCTCCCCCCTCATCGCCAGCTCCCTGGATGACCCCAAATTGAGGGGTGCTCACCGCATTATCTAAAATGGGCTCGTAAATACGTGTGAATAAAGTAGAGGAAGATAAAAATACATCCGTGTTGTCTTCCAATTGCTTTAGCAAGAAATGAAGAAACACACTTTTGTCGGGCACCTCGGAGAGGTTGCCACTGGTAATGGCCTTGCGACTTTGATCGCGGTACATTTCATTGAACCGCCTCATCACGTCAGCTACAGCGCGGGTTTTAAAAATACTACCCCCAAAACAAGCATCAGTGATAAGTAAAGTATGTTTTGAATTGATTGCTCCGATGTAATCTTTAATGGTGCTGTTGGCAATCCAGGCACTGCGACTGTTAATCTTGGCATCTGAGGGCAACCAGAATCCAAAGTCCTTACCCTTGTCATAGAACCCGTGACCGGCATAAAATACCAGCACATTATCTTTATCACTTACATCATTAGCCAAACGGTCGAAGCTATTAATAATGTCTTCACGCGTAGCGTTTTTTAATAACGTGACATACTCCGGGTCGAAGGCATATTTTTGAGTTAGTAGCTGATAGAGGCGATCGGCATCTTTAGTCGGCATTTCTAAATTGGGAAGCCCCGCTCCTGCATTCTTATATTCTGATACCCCGATGATCAGCGCATAGTACTTTGGCAATTTGGTAATCCCCAGTGTTTCCAAAGTGATTTCCATATCAGGTTCATTCTTAGCAACAATTACCGGCTGGTTTCTTACGTCTATGCTTACTGAGTTGGAGGTAGCTTCAATGACCGGATTTTGAGCCCACAATAATGTGGTCATTGTCGTTAAGAAAAATCCAATTAATATTTTCATGGTGATGTTAGGTTTCAATATCATTTCAATACCACTTTCATCTGTTTGATGGCTCTTCCTGCTTTAATGACAACCAGATAAACACCAGAAGCATGCTCTTTATTCCGCTGCCACTTCAGCTCATGGTAACCTGATGGGTATAAATCCTCTTGCGACCTTATCTTTTTCCCCATCAAATCCACCAGCTCCAAATTCACGGTTTGATCTTGCCCCGTCTCAGGCAAAGAGAAAGCAACATTGATTTCCTGATCAGCCGGATTAGGCCATGTTTTATGCAATACCAATTCGTTGACACTGCTTTTCTCTTTTATAAAATCTGCTGAGCCAAACAACACTTGAAAAGCGTTGGAAGCATTTCTATTAAAAGCGTAGGTGCTGGCTGTTCTCATGTCAATGTTGCGTTGTAAAGCCACATCATACAGATACAACTCGCGGTCATTGTCTCCGAAGTAGGAATTATCCCAGGAGAAAGTCATCACTTCTTCTGGTCCGCTCGTGCTCACTGAAAAATCCCAAATGTGATTTTGCGAGGTTGTTACAATATCTTTGGAAAACAAATTGCCATTCCATGCTTTTGCATGATTTACCTCCAAAAAAGAATCAAAGAAATGTGGCATGCTCAGTCCATCATAAATATCATAGTCATCACTTGCCTTTGCGTTCATTCCTATGCCTGCAATGCGATTCATTAACTCCCCCTGATCTACATTCAAATACACCTGCCAGTTGGGTGAATCCAGTGTATTTCTAACAAGCTCTTCTTCACTTCGCACGCGGCCTCCATTATCGATGGCAGGAATAATCAAAGTGCCGGCAGTTGTAGCATTGACAAATCCGCCTTCCATCTTGCTCAATGTAGTGCCATCCGTCATGGTGTTGATCCACTTTCTTAAGCCGGGCAATCCGGGATTGGCCGCCTGCACATCGGCCCAACTGATGTTAAAATCATAAGGATTACCGATTTGATTCCAGCCTTGAACTAACTGAACACTGAATGGCGCCTGTACCGTTTCACCAGGACCAGAGGTAAACGTTTTGCTTTCTTTGACGATTAGCCAATACCCCTGCCCCGGGCTTATCGTGGAGCTTTCATTCATTTCCTGATTGGATCCATTTTGATAGTGAAACATCCTCCACCTGGTATCATCATAAGGGATCAATTCATCAAACACATCTCTCACTTTATTATTGGTAAGATTAAGTGGTACTGCTATGATGCGGTAGTTGGCCTCTCTACTCCCAAAGCTGCTGTAGGGTATGGAAAGATCAGTAACCACCGAAACGGTGGAATTACTTTTAGGATTGTTCGTAGCTGTTGAGATATTATAATTCTCTGACCCAGCACTACCGTTGTACTCAAACACAAAAAACTGATAGCTCGTGCTCGCTTGTATTTCGGTTACCGACACTGAGTTTCCTGTTCCATTATATACCACATAATTGCCTCCACCAAGATCGTCACCATTGGTAAAAGAAGATGAGGCAGCATAAGTTACACCATCAACAGGCCCCTGATCAACCGCCCCATCTTGTTTGGCAACAACAATTCTGCCTGACCCATTGCCATTTGTCCAGCTGACATTAATCACAGAAGCAAATGGTTGGGTGATAACAAGATTGCTGGCTTGGGTGGATGGCTCGGTAGGTAGTGCTGGCGTAGTGAAACTCCCCTCCAGCGGAGTGGTTGATGTTAAGTAATTGATTTCTGACCCTGATCCATTGTAAGAATAGATATCAAAATATAGCGTAGCGCCCGGTGTTACCGATTGTATACCGAAAGATGTAAACACATCATTCAATACCGTGAAAGTTCCCGCGTCTCCGGCAGGATCCGGCTCTTCATTGAAAATATAAGTTGTACCATCTTGGGGCACAAATGAGGGAGAGGATCCTTCTTTCATAAAAGCGATATATCCATCCGGGTTTCCAGAGGCTGCCATGAAATTGACGGTGAATGCAGTTGACGCTTGATTTGTAATTAACAAGTTGGTGGGTTGTGCAGTGGGTTCTGGAGCTAACACCGTAAAATTAGTTGCACTGTTAGCTGTTTGTGCACCCACTTGCACAGTGATGGGCCCAGTACTAGCACCTGCTGGTACAGTAGTTACAATACTCATTGCAGTGTTAGTACCTGTGATGGTAGCGGTTGTACCATTGAACTTCACAATATTATTAGTTGGCGTTGTGTCGAAATTTGTGCCCGTGATGGTTACTGTAGTTCCAATTGCTCCAATTGATGGAGTGAATGATGCTATTGTAGGTGGCAGTAAAACTTTCCGTGATACCGATATGTAACTGGTAGGCAGAAAATTATTGCCCTCGTTGGCAGTGATAAGTTCAGGCATTCCATCTCCATCGAGATCACCTATGGCAACCGATTGCGGGCTTGGGCCGGATTCAACATATACAGGTGTGTCAAAATTTATATTACCTGACCCACTACTAATGTTTCTATATAATTGGGGCCCCGGTCCGGTATTTCCATAATGACCGACAGCAAGATCAAGCTTACCATCTCCGTCCAAATCACCAATCGCTGTTGAATAAGTATAACCCCCCGAAGTAAAATTTATTTTATTGCTAAAATTAATGTTGCCAGATCCAGTGCTGGTATTCCGAAATACCGAAATATTATTACTGCTGAAATTAGCGACTACCAAATCAGCCTTGCCGTCTGCATCAAGGTCACCAACAGCAACATGTTCAGGATTTGTTCCAGCTGTGAAATCAACTTTGGCAGCATAGCTTATGCTCCCCGGGCCGCTACTGGTGTTCTGCAAAATAGACACCGTGCCATCAAACTGGTTTACAACAGCAAGATCATCTTTACCATCTTGATCGAAATCACCGATGACTACGTGTTTAGGATAGGCACCTGTAGTGAAGTCTGTCTTGGTATCAAAACTAATGTTGCCGGCACCGATGCTTGTATTTCGAAAAATTGAAACTGAATTACCGAGATTATTCCCAACGACTAAATCTGCTTTACCATCTTTGTCTAAATCTCCTATGACAACGGAATAAGGACTTGCACCAGTAGTCAAATCAACTTTAGCATCGAAACTTACATTACCAGGACCTGTGCTCGCATTGCGAAATAAGGATATGGAATTACTTCCCATATTTGTGACAGCTATATCCAGCTTCCCATCTGCATCCAGATCACCCACAGCAACAGAATTTGGTGTTGTCCCAGCGTCATAATCTGAATTGGCAAAGCTAATGTTACCAACCCCAGTGCTTAAATTCCTGTAAACGGATATATTATTGCTCGCATTGTTGGCAACAGTCAGGTCTGCCAAACCATCACCATCTAAATCCCCCATCCCAACCCAATATGGAGTTGTTCCAGAGGCGAAGGTTTCCCTGTAGGTAAAAGTATTATTTAAAACTGCTTGCCCTGAAAAGGTTGGAATAAATGAAGTGGCTGAATAAGCTACCAACCCGCCTACCACAACGATAATGGGTTGGTGGGTTGCCCCTACAGGCACAGTCACTGTAAGCTGAGTGGCTGTTGCTGCAGCTACCGAAGCTTTGGAGGCACCAAAATATACAATATTATTAGCAGGATTTATATCAAAGTTGGTTCCAGTGATGGTAACTGATGTACCAACACCGCCTGATGTAGGTGTGAAAGAAGCTATCGTAGGCGCTGTTACATCATCATTATAAATATCTACAACATTCGAAACGGCAGGACCGCTTGAATAGCCTCCTGCAAAAAACACTTTTGTTCCTATGGAAGTAGCACTTAATTGATCTCGACCCTGAGAAAGAGTAGCAGTTGTCCAAGTATTTGTTGCATTATTATAGATATCCACGACATTAGAAGTTCCAACAGGAGAACCACCACCAAAAAGGACTTTTGTTCCAACAGAAGTAGCACTTATATAAATTCGGCCCTGAGAAAGTGTTGCCGTTGTCCAAGTGTTAGTAGAGTTATCATAGGTATCAACAACATTTGAATTAGTAAAGGTGCTTGAAGAGTACCCCCCCACACAGAAAACTTTAGTACCCACAGAAGTGGCACTCAAACGATCTCGATCGAGAGAGAGGGTTGCCGTTGTCCATGTATTGGTAGCATTGTCATAAATATCTACCACATTTGAAGCCACTCCACTGCTATTACGCCCCCCAGCAAAAATAACTTTTGTCCCCACAGAAGCAGCACTTAAAAAGTCTCGCGCCTGAGAAAGTGTAGCTGTTGTCCACGTATTAGTTGCATTGTCGTAAATGTCTACAACATTCGACCTTCCGCTACCACTATAACCACCCGCAAAAAAGACTTTTGTTCCTACTGATGCAGCACTCAACCTGTATCGACCTTGAGAAAGAGTTGCCGTTGACCAAGTATTGCTAGAGTTATCATAAATATCTACAACTTTCGAAGTGAAATCTCCAGCACAAGTGTAGCAACTACCTCCGGCAAAAAAAATTTTAGTCCCTACGGAGGCAGCGCTTAAATCAGCTCGTGCCTGAGACAGTGTGGCAGTTGACCATAAATTGGTAGAGTTGTCGTAAATATCTACCACATTCGAATATGAATTGGCGCTAAGCCCCAATCCGCCAGCAAAGAAAACTTTAGTACCAACAGATGTCGCACTTAAATTACTCCGTGCCTGCGAAAGAGTAGCCGTTGTCCATTGAGCATGGGATTTAGCAAATGTTAAAAACCATAATACCAAAATCAAAACCGAATGTAGTTTATAGCTTACTATTGTTGCAAAAATTTTCATAATCAATTCGGTTTAACAGGTCCCGGTAAAGCATCGGATCCGGAAGCACCCTCACTACCACCACCTAAAATAAAAACTGCACTTCCTGCAGCTATAAGCGGCAATACTTTTACCAAAATGGGTATGCGTGGTTTTATATTAAATTCCTGACTGTTAGTAAATTCGTTGGGTCGGCTTGAATTGGAAATGCGGATTGCATAGCCATTTCCCGTTTTTTGTTTCTTGGGCATCTCCCATGTAAAGGACTGGTCGTTGTCTGTATTTTCTGCCAGTAACTTATACACTACATTATTTCTAACTAGTTCAATGTTCAGTTTATCAGAAGGATTACTACCAACCCAATTCACATTTACCTCTGTTCCTTTTTTATATGAAGTTTTATCGAGCGGTTTTAAGAATAGCCCTGCTGTATTGTTATTTGGTGTCAACGTCCAGCTGGTGCCATTATTGGTGGACAGAAAAACTCCTCCTAATGTCCCCGCAAAAAGGTTGGTGCCGTCAGCAAGTAGCGCAGATATGAAACCGCCATATAAGCCATTGTTTTTTTCGATCCACTGAGCTTTTGTTAGAACACCAATAGTATTCAAAAAGAGTAGTAGGATTATAGATATAACTCGGAAGTTCATCTTCAAAATTCTTAATTCGGATTAGGCGCTGCCGCTAATTGTTCACTGGCAGGTGGGGTTTCCCCTCCTCCACTTCCTCCCAGGAATGGAATAATGGCCGCTCCAATAATTAACGGGCTGAGCTTAAGCAGCAAAGGCATTTTTGCCTACACACTAAAGGCACGGCCATTCACCGACTGATCTCCTCCCAAAATGCGTAGCGTATACCCGGATCCTTTCGCCAAATCACCAG
>DATCZR010000273.1:0-2241 GCA_036525835.1 Cyclobacteriaceae bacterium | reverse complement strand
GTTGATTGAAATGTATCTTATACTGTATAATGTCATACAATGCTTAGTAAAATTATAAATTGTATAGACCTAACAATCAATTGATATTCATAAATAATTTGTATTTAACCTCCACGCTACTGCTATTTCAAATAATACACTATAAATAAGTAATTATATTGATGTTAATGTTCGAATAAGGGCAATATTACCTTACAATTGTCGACCTTTGTAAGGTGCTATTGCCTTTTCTAATTCTAATTCACTAATCCCCTTTCATGTCTAAAGAAAAACTAACCATTGATCAGGTTATGTCAATGGACCTGCCCAACATTATTGTCTATGCAGCGCCTGTAATGATCTTCCTGGTTGTTGTCGAATGGATAATAAGCAACTACAAGAAAAGAAATTATTATGATGGCAAAGACACACTTGCTGCTACCGTTATTGGATTGGGAAATGTCGCCATCAGTGCTGCGCTTAAGATTACCACATTTGCAATTGTTTTGTTTTTTTACAACCTAGTTTCATGGAGCATTCCTATAGTTTGGTGGTCGTTCATACTATGCTTCATCTGGATTGACTTTTGGCGGTATTGGGCACATCGGGTCGCTCATGAGAACCGGTTTTGGTGGGCTACCCATATCACGCATCATTCTTCTGAGAAATACAATTGGTCCGTTTCGTTTAGGCTGGGTTGGACCCAACATATCAAAATCATTTTCTTTATTCCAGTTGCACTAGCCGGTTTTCACCCGGTTGTATTTTTCATATGTCATCAAGTTGCCGTCCTGTATCAATTTTGGATTCACACAGAATACATCAGAAAGTTGCCAAAGCCAATTGAATACCTATTCACCACGCCTTCACACCATCGTGTGCATCATGCCAGGAACGATAAGTATTTGGATAAAAATTATGGCTCCACTTTTATTATTTGGGATCGAATTTTTGGAACATTTCAGCCTGAACAAGAACAAGCTGACTATGGTATCACCAAACCTGTAAATTCCTATAATCCAGTTTTCCTTTGTTTCCATGAATGGATGGATATCATTAGGGATATTAAAAATTCAAAATCCCTCAAAGAGGCGTATGTCCTGACTTTTGTTCGCCCCAGTAAATTAGAAGAGACAAAAAAGAATTATCGCAACAATTAAAATTAGTAGCTCCCAGCCGACCTTTCAATTAAATGCCCTAATCCATAGTATTCAATTGTCATCACCTTACCTTAATTGGATCAAGCCCTAAATAGCAGATCCATGGTTTCACTGATTTGACATCTGCATGATAGAAAAAGTTACTCGACATTTTTTGGCCAATTTGTCCGTACTTGGACTGATGGTACTTTCCGGTTTGAGCTAATACTCCTATTTTTGCCGACCATTTATCGAAATGATAAACTAGTAATTAGCATATCTCATGGGACGTATTTTTGAGAAAAGAAAGCATAAAATGTTTGCCCGCTTTGACCGGATGGCCAAGGCTTTTACACGTATTGGCAAAGAGATTTCCATTGCTGTTAAATTGGCTGGGCCTCTTCCTGAAAACAACCCTCGACTTCGGCTCGCCATCCAAAATGCCAAGGGTGCCAATATGCCCAAAGACAGAGTGGATGCTGCCATTAAGCGTGCCTCCTCAAAAGAGGAAAAAGATTTTCAGGAAGTAACCTATGAAGGATATGCACCGCATGGTGTACCTGTCCTTATTGAGTGCGCAACGGATAACCCAACCCGTACAGTGGCCAACATCCGCTTGCACTTTTCAAAGAAAGGTGGCAGCATGGGGAATTCAGGATCAGTGGCGTTCATGTTTGAGCGCAAAGGCGTTTTTAAGTTTGCGAAAGACATCATTAACCTGGATGAAATGGAGTTGGATCTTATTGATGCTGGCGCAGAAGAAATTGAACAGGAGGAAAATGAAATAGTGATCTATACCAAGTTCACTGATTTTGGCAACATGCAAAAGTTCATCGAGGCCAAGGGATTAGATGCTACCAGCTCCGAGTTGCAATACATCCCTACTACAACCAAAGAGTTATCCGATACCGAGCTTGATGAAGCTATGGAATGTATTACCACGCTGGAGGAAGATGAAGATGTTCAAACCGTGTATCACAATCTGGCGTAACGGAATGCTAAAATCAAGATTCAAATCCTGAACCATCCAAGGCTTGAATCTTGATTTTATATTGATAAATATATTTTTTAGTCCTTAAGTATTGAGCTTCCACCGGAAGCCTTGCTGGTAACCACCGGGTCC
>DATCZR010000272.1:0-18174 GCA_036525835.1 Cyclobacteriaceae bacterium | reverse complement strand
ATGCCAGCCTTCTGTAGCCAATAAAGTTGTAATACTTTCTTTCTCGAACTCCACGTGCAATGAAAGAGTCAAATGACACTTTCGCCTGATCTCCTTTTCGGGTCATCCATTCTACTACAACCCGTGAAATATAAACTGCTGAAAAGAATGAGGTGGCAATACCGATCATCAATACGATCGCAAAACCCTTTAACGGACCTTGACCAAACACAAAAAGAAAAATCGCGGTGAGCATCGTAGTCACGTTCGAGTCAAAGATGGTGTCAAACGCCCTGCTATATCCATTCTTAATCGCCTCTTTGAGCATGCTCCCCATTTTCAATTCCTCCTTGATGCGTTCGTAAATAAGTACGTTGGCATCTACTGCCATACCCATCGTGAGCACAATACCTGCAATACCAGGGAGTGTCAAGGCCGCATTCAGCTGAGCCAGAATTCCAAGAATAAAAAAGATGTTGAAAAGAAGCGCCAGGTTAGCAACCCATCCTCCTCTGGAGTAATAAGCTATCATGAACAAGGCCACGATACCCAATCCACAGATCATTGAAATCACACCTTGATTTTGTGCTACTTTTCCAAGTGTTGGGCCAATGATAGCCTCCTCCACAATTCTGGTTGGCGCTGGAAGAGATCCCGCCTTCAATACGTTGGCCAAGTCCTTGGCTTCCTCTAAGTCAAAACTTCCAGTTATCTGAGAGTTTCCATTTGGAATCTCACCCTGAACAGTAGGAGCTGTATACACATAGTTATCAAGCACAATGGCAATCCGTCCTGGGGGTTGCTTACTCGCTGCTCCTGCAGTTATCTTTGCCCAGGCCCGTGAACCTGCAGCATTCATGGTCATACTTACTGCCGGTCTTGCAAACTGGTCATAATCCAATCTGGCGTCATTGATCACCTCACCTGTCAAAAGGGGCTTTCCATTTCTGGCTACATTTACAAAATTCAATCTTAAGTCTTCCGTTCCTGGTGTCATATCAGGATCTGACTTCACATCCCAGAAATAATCGATTGATCGAGGCAGTAAAGTGCGAATATCAGGTCTCTTCAAAATTCTATTTATCTGCGCGGTGTCCTTGACGTCATATAAAAAGGGTATCCCCGGATTGCTCAACGAAAACAATGGTGACAGATTAGAATTAGTAAGGGAATCCAACAAATTGCTGGAGCTATCCGAAACCTGACTCAATTGTTCTTCCAGCTGAGACTTGGTTGTGTCTCCCTTTACATCAGTCAATGCATTGGCCAGGTCATTACTCTTGTCTGCAACAACATCTTCAGCAACAGACTTGGCAGCAGCAGCCTTTTCTTTGACCAACTTCTCATTGATGGCAAATAGCGACTGATTCAGTTGTTGATCGTTGTATTCCACTATCTCCCAGAATTCAAGTCGCGCTACCCCTTGCAAAAGTTTCCTAACCCTTTGCGGATTGTCTGCACCCGGGATTTCAATTTGAATCCTGCCAGTCCCTTGCAAGCGTTGAATATTGGGTTGTGAGGTACCAAATTGGTCGATCCTGGTTTTTAGAATGGTAAATGACCGATCAATGGCACTCTCAATTTCTTCGTTGATGAACTGCATTACTTTGTTATCATCATCTGATAGACTTACTCTGTCTTTGTTGGCTGCTGAAGCAAAAATAGAAGCCAGATTGCGATCAGGGTTCGCCGATTTAAAGGCTTGAAGAAATAACTCACTAAATCTCTCCTGGCTTGACTTCTGCATCTCGCTGGCTTGTCTTAGAGCTGCAAGAAATGCTGGATCATCGCTGTTGCCGCTGAGTCCTTTGATAATGTCTATCGGAGAAATCTCCAGCGTTACATGCATACCTCCTTGCAAGTCAAGACCCAAGCTTAATTCATTTTCTTTAACTTCCTTATAGGAATATTCAGCCCCGAATAGATTGTAGACAGGCTTGCTCCACAATGAATCCATGTAGGATTGCTTTCTCCCCAAATCAACCGATCCATTTGAATTAGTGGCATACGCTATGGCATCCTGCTGCACTTTTCGAGAAACGAAAGTGAAAGACAGGTAATATAGACATAGCGATGTGATTATTATTGTCAGTACGACTACTACTCCTTTGTTACGCATTTGATAAAATCTTTAAAAAAAATTTAACTCGTGATTGATTAAAATAGATTGACCAAGATCAATTTGACCTGATCAATTAAATGACTACTTAATGGAATTTATTATGGCGCGTTGGGCGAAATGATAACCCTGAAGAGAACATTGAAATAACCTGAAAGTGCATGTACGAAATTCAGGAGTTCTAATGTTTCAACTTTTTGAGAAATAAGTGTTTCGAGCAAAAATCGATCAGCATCATGCAATTCAATTACTCCGCCAACCACGACATCTGATGGGGCAGCCACGATATGTACATCTGCATCTTGATCTGTTTGCTCAGTCTTTGCTTTCAGATTAGCGGATCCAGAAATATCCGGGAGTGCCTGAGAAAGCACAATCACAAAAGTGGCTGTGATACCCAACACAATCATTAGTGCCCTGAAAAGTGATCTGTTCCGCATAAGGGGTACAAAAGTATGGAATAGCGACTAATTTACAATACCACCTAAAATCTGGCGTAAATAGCTAACCAGAAAGTCAATAGGGGGGTCAAAATCAGAGTTATTACTGATAACCAGGTCTGCCTTATGCCGCAGTGGCGCAATGTATTCACGATAAACTGGCATTGTGTGATGTTCATATCTGTAAAGTACATCATCAAGATCGTACCCCCGCTCTTCTTTATCGCGTTTGATCCTGCGTGCTAGCTTGAGCTGATCGCGAGCTTCTATAAATATTTTCAGATCCAACTCATTTTCTATTTCTTGAAAATATTGAACGAACAGGCCTTCGATCAAAATAACAGGTGCCGGCTCAATGATCAAGGCTTTGGGTGTATTAATTGGATTATTAAATGTGTATTCCATTTTATTTACTACACCCCCATTTTTCAATTTCCTGATATCCGAAAGAAACGCCTCATGATTAACAGCAGAAGGCAAATCAAAATTTTTAACTCCTTTTTCATCGGTTGCCTGCTCTTCACGTGGTTTATAATAATGATCCATAGAAACCAGGCATAATTCCGATTTGTTAAAAAAGGAAGCGACTTTGGTGATATAATAAGTTTTACCAGAACCACTTCCTCCAGCTATTCCAACTGTAAATGGCGTTGTCATTGATTTTTTAGAAACGCTACCAGCTTCTTCATTGCCCGCCCCCTATGGCTGACGGCATTTTTTTCGGCTGCCGTTAATTCAGCCATTGACTTTTGATGTCCTTCTGGTAAGAAGACAGGATCATATCCAAAACCATGCTCTCCCCTTTTGCTTGTCAAAATTTCTCCGTGTGCAATTCCCTCAAACTGATGAACTGTACCTGTTATCACTAGAGTGATAATCGTTCGAAACCTTGCCTTACGATTCGCACTTTGTTCCAGATTCTTAAGCAGTAGATTGATATTATCCTCGTCATTGCGCTGAGCCCCTGCATATCGGGCCGAGTAAACTCCAGGGGCCCCTTGCAATGCATCTACTTCGAGGCCCGTATCATCAGCAAAACAGCTAATGTTGTAATGGTCAAAAATATATTTTGCCTTTTGAAGTGAGTTGTCTTCCAGTGTATCCTGATCCTCTCTCAGTTCTTCTGTGCAACCAATATCTGCTAGACCTAATACTCGATATTGACCATCTAGTAACTGTCTTACTTCCCTTAGTTTATGTTGGTTGTTGGTCGCAAAACAAAGTTCCACCAGCCTACTTAACTTGAATCAGTTCTACTTCGAAAATAAGATTGGTATTTGGCGGTATGGGACCTCCTCCAGTTTTACCGTACCCAAGTCCAGAAGGAATGTACAAAACAGCAGTGCTTCCTTCTGGCAAAAGTTGAAAACCAATCTGCCAGCCAGTGATGAGGTTTGCAAGCGGAAATGATGCCGGTGTGGTAGTGGTTCCATCAAAATAGGTTCCGTCTAAAAAGGTTCCGGTATAGTTAACAACAACCGTATTAGACAATTTGGGTTTTGGCCCAGTCCCTTCTGTGGTGATCATGTAGCGAAGTCCACTTGGATCTACCTGAGCATCAATATTATTATCTGCGAGATACTTGTCTATAATTTCAATATCCTTTGCCAACTGTTCCATTGTCGTCAACTCCTGATCTCCACACGAGGTGGAGATAAATGCCATTGTCGCAATGAATATTATTCCAATGAAATATCGCATTCCCTGTTATTTTATATCCACCATTTCCATATCAAAAACCAATATAGAATTCTCTGTAATCACTTCACTTCTTCGTTGCGGCCCATATGCAAGAGATGAGGGTATCCAAACGCGCATCTTAGTCCCTTTGTTCATGAGCAGAATGGCTTCTTCCCAACCTTTAATAACTGCACCTGTTCCCGCAGTAAGCGTGTATGGCTCGTAAGGTCTGTTAGGATTATACACATTGTTCAGCTTTGCTATGGATTCTATGCTGGTGTCGAACAACGTTCCATCCAATAAATAACCTGCATAGTTAATTGACACTTCTTGTCCTGGAGTTGCCTTAGGGCCTTTTCCTTGCTCGGCAATTTGATAGCGCAATCCGGAAGGTGTCGATTCTGCCTCAATATTGGCACTAGCCAGGTGGGCATTTATAATCTCGGTATCCATAGCTGTTTGTTTGGCAGAAAGCTTTGTCATTAACTCTTGCTCCAGTGTTCTCATTTGCTCCTCGTTAAGAATTTCTTTTACTCCAATGTAGAAAGTAAAATTGCTTGTTGAATCAATATTGGGAGGTACCGCCTGACGCCAGGTTTTCTCAAACAAAGTTTTAGCCGGCATCGCACATATAATGCTATCCCCTGCTTTTAGTGTGCGAAATATTTCCTCTAAGCCCTCGTCATCGGGAGAGGCTTCCTGTATCGCCATCAACATGGGAATTTCATTGCCTTTCGTGTCGCTCCAAATGGAATCATTTCCATCTTTGAACAGCATATTGACCACCAAATATTCACCCACTTTCACAGTCTCTCCTGCGCCTTCTTTGATCATTTCATAGGCATAGCCTTTAGGCGTCTCGCGTTTGTTGGATGAACATGATGCAACCGCTAACAAAAGAGCGGCCATCAAAAAATTATTTATCTTCATTTTTATTTGTTTTATTATTCGACTTAGTTATTCATCTTCTTCCAATTGCGTTTTGTATTCAGGCAATATGGATAAGAATTTCTTTAAAGTTGCTTCTAGAGATTGCTTCGAAGATCCTCCGGCCGCATTTCTGTGGCCTCCCCCCTCAAAATACTTTCTCGCGATTTCATTGGCAGGGAAATTTCCCAAAGATCTAAATGAAAGTTTTATTTCTTCTTTCCTGTCATACATGAAAACCGACAGTCTGATTCCTTCAATAGAGAGTCCATAATTGACAAGACCTTCTGTATCTCCTGTTTTTATGTTGAATTGTTTAAGCTCATCCGTATTAAGGGCAATGTACACCGTACGATATTCTGGGAGCAAAGTTAGTTTATTGCTCAACACATACCCAGTGAGTTTCATTCTGGCCAGGGTATTGGTATCATATATCATTTTTGACACCCGAGAAGGATTTGCTCCCGAACCAACCAGTTCAGAAGCTATTAAAAATTCTTTTTGCGTGGTATTAGAATGCCTGAAGCCCCCTGTATCTGTAAGCAAACCAGCGTACAAACAGTTGGCGATGGACTCATCAATATTCGACTTCTCCCCCATCATATTGATGAGATCAAAAATGAGTCCAGCCGTTGAAGCGGCCTTGGGATCCCAATGCTCGTAATGAGCAAAGTGTTCAGGCTCTAAATGGTGATCTATCAACACTTTTTTTGCATTGGCTTGACGAACCATTTCACCCAGTCCTTTTATTCTGTTCAAACCTGAAAAATCAAGACAAAAAACAATATCGGCCTGGGTTACGAAATCTTGCGCTATTTTGTCCTTATCACTAGCCTCTTTGTCAAGCGCCAACACCTCATCATTACCGGGCATCCAATTCAGAAAAGTAGGATAATCGCTTGGGGTAATCACTTTAACTGAATGGCCCTTCTTCTTTAGAAAACCTGCCAAACCGAGCGAAGAACCTAGTGCATCAGCATCGGGCTTAAAGTGGGTAACAATTACCACTTTCTGCGGTTTGCTTAACAACGATTTGAAGGCAGCTAAATCTTTCATTGGAGGGGCAAAAATGATCATAAATGACAGGATTACAAACTGGATATTTTTTACAATCCAATAATGACTCATCTGGTATAGCCTTGGGTTTGTGATTATAAAATTAATTGAGGTGGGTTTCTTTGATTTTAGGTACTGGCTTCTCGAGTTGTAATTACTATTTTTGCGCCTGCTTGCCAAATGCAAGCCTGCCTATGTTTGGCAGCCCGTTTTTAAGAAATCAGGATTATTTACCATCAAATCAATTTTACAGTTAAAACAAAATCTAATAATATGGCAGGGAACAGAACATTTACCATGATAAAACCAGATGCCGTGGCAGCTGGAAATACAGGTGCAATTATCAAAATGATTCAAGAAGCAGGATTCAGAATTGTGGCCATGAAGAAAACTCATCTTTCAAAGAACCTGGCGGGCCAGTTTTACGCCATTCACAAAGAAAGACCGTTTTATAAAGATCTTTGCGACTACATGTCTTCAGGTGCTATCGTGCCGATGATTTTGGAGAAAGACAATGCCATAGAAGACTTTCGCAAACTGATTGGAGCAACCGATCCACAGAAGGCAGCACCCGGAACCATTCGCGCGTTATTTGCGAAATCAATTGATGCTAATGCTATCCATGGGTCGGATTCAGATGCCAATGCAGAAATCGAGGGCAACTTCTTCTTTTCTCAATTTGAACGTTTCTAACAATTAGTTTCTATTTCTCAATCAAATTATGGATACGCTTCCCCATTATTCAGAAAAATTTGAAATCAGGCACAATGCACCTGATCAAGGTCAAATCAACGAGATGTTAAAAGTGGTGAAAGCCAAATCAGTTGATGAACTGATTGACCAAACTATTCCTGCCAACATACGCCTGAAAAAGAAACTTGATCTACCTGCAGCAAAGTCTGAATTTGAATTTTTAAATGAGTTCAAGTCCATATTTGCTAAAAACAAGATTTATAAATCCTACATCGGTACAGGTTATTATAATACGATTACTCCAGGGGTTATTCTTAGAAACATTCTTGAAAACCCAGGATGGTACACAGCCTATACTCCTTACCAAGCTGAAATCGCCCAGGGAAGACTAGAGGCGCTGATTAATTTTCAAACCATGGTCATTGATTTGACCGGGATGGAAATTGCAAATGCGTCATTGCTGGATGAGGCAACAGCTGCTGCAGAAGCCATGCATTTATTGTATGCTTCTCGCAAAGGCGCTAAAAAAGAGGCATCCAGGTTTTTTGTTGATGCTGACACTTTTCCGCAAACTATAGATGTTCTAAAAACGAGGTCTGCACCCCTTGGAATTGAGCTGGTCATTGGAGACCTCAGCAAATTCGATATCACTGATTCAAACCTGTTTGGCGTTTACCTTCAATATCCAAATAACAACGGAGCTATTTCCGATCATTCTGCTTTCATCGCTTCGGCTCATGAAAAAGAAGTAGCTGTAGTGGTAGGAACTGACTTGATGAGTTTGTTGCTGCTCAAATCTCCCGGTGAGATGGGTGCCGACATTGTGGTAGGTTCAAGCCAGCGATTTGGCGTGCCAATGGGATTTGGTGGTCCGCATGCTGGTTTCTTCGCCACTAAGGAAGACTACAAAAGGCTTATTCCTGGTCGTATTATTGGTGCCTCTATTGACGCGGACGGCAAACCCGGATATAGAATGGCATTGCAAACTCGCGAACAACACATCCGCAGGGAAAAGGCCACCTCCAATATTTGTACGGCACAGGTATTACTTTCTGTTATGGCTGGCATGTATGCCGTATATCACGGACCAGAAGGTTTAAAGAAAATGGCACTGCGTATTCATGGTCTTGCCAAATCCCTGGAAACCAATTTGGCTTCACTGGGTCTAAAGCAAGTAAATACTCATTACTTCGACACTTTAAAAATTGAGGTGGCTGACGCGAAAACAATCGAGGCTGAGACTGTTAAGCAGGAAGTAAACTTCAAATACTACAGCGACAACCACGTAGGCATTTCCATTGATGAAACTACTACCGATAAAGACATAGAGCAGATCGTTTCCATTTTTGCCGCTGTCCTCAAGAAAAAAGTATCATTAAAAATTGAATCTCAGTCCATCAATTGGCCTGCGTCCTTGATGCGAACCTCATCTTACTTGACTCATCCAATTTTCCAATCTCACAGTTCAGAGCATGACATGCTGCGATATATCAAGAAATTGGAAAATAAGGATTTGTCTATGGTGCACTCGATGATTTCATTAGGCTCATGTACGATGAAATTGAATGCGACCACGGAAATGATTCCCGTCACCTGGCCCGAATTGGGTCACATGCATCCTTTTGCACCAGCAGATCAAACGCAAGGCTATCAGCAAATGGTCAAAAACCTGGAGAAGTGGCTGATGGAAATTACTGGATTCACGGGCGTTTCGCTTCAGCCCAATAGTGGGGCACAAGGTGAGTACGCAGGACTGATGGTTATTCGTGCTTATCATATGAATAATAACGAAGGTCACAGAAATATTGCACTCATTCCGGCATCTGCACATGGTACCAACCCGGCCAGTGCAGTAATGGCAGGCATGGATGTAGTGGTAGTAAAATCGGACGCAGAAGGAAAAATTGATTTAGCAGATCTGAAGGCCAAAGCAGAACAGCACAAAGAAAATCTGGCCAGCCTGATGGTAACCTATCCATCCACCCATGGTGTTTTTGAAGAATCAATCGTTGAAATATGCGAGCTTATTCATAAAAATGGAGGGATGGTGTATATGGATGGCGCCAACATGAACGCACAGGTGGGATTAACTTCTCCCGCCAACATTGGTGCCGATGTTTGCCATCTTAATTTGCACAAAACATTTTGTATTCCACACGGAGGAGGTGGACCTGGCATGGGACCTATCTGTTGCAACGATAAATTGAAGCCTTTCCTTCCCGGTCATTCCATTGTGAAAACAGGTGGAGAGAAAGCCATCCATGCGGTGTCAGCGGCTCCTTGGGGCAGTTCCAGTATTCTGGCAATCTCTTATGCTTACATCGCGATGATGGGGGCTGAAGGCTTGACTAACGCAACCAAATTGGCCATCCTAAATGCGAACTATATTAAGGATCGATTGAGTGAGCATTATAAAATTTTATACACGGGTGCCAATGGAAGATGTGCGCATGAAATGATTGTAGACTGCCGTGATTTCAAAAAAGCGGGAATTGAGGTAGAAGATATTGCCAAACGATTGATGGACTATGGTTTTCATGCACCTACCGTATCTTTTCCTGTAGCAGGCACACTGATGATTGAGCCTACTGAGAGCGAACCCAAAGAAGAATTGGATCGTTTTTGTGAGGCGTTAATCGAAATAAGAAATGAGGTACGTGAAGTGGAGGAAGGAAAAGCAGATAAAGAAAACAATGTCTTGACAAGAGCACCCCATACAGCAGCAGTGATCACCGCTGACCAGTGGGACAGACCATATAGCCGCCAGCAAGCTGCTTATCCCTTACCGTTTGTGAAGGACGCCAAGTTCTGGCCATCCGTTAGCCGAATTGACAATGCCTATGGCGATCGCAACTTAGTGTGTAGTTGCTTGCCCGTTGAGGAGTACATGAGTTAACACTTGGGGTGTTAAGTAATAAAAAAGGCCATGAATGTTTCATGGCCTTTTTTATTTAAGCAGGTTAAAATTTTAGTAGGTTAAATTATTTCAAGCCGTGCTGATCAATTAAATAGATAAGAGCAGCCATCGATGCGGCACCCAATTCCAATTCGCGTTTATCCACTTTGTCAAAAGTATCTTCCGGTGTGTGATGGTAATTGAAGTAGCGTTGTGAGTCTGGCAGAAAGCCGATTAAGGTAGTCCCCTGTCCTTTTAAAGGGCCAATATCGGCACCACCACCCTCCTGTCCAAAGTCTGTTAATCCGTAGGAAGCCAGCAAAGGTTGCCAACTTCTGATCTTGTCCTTCACCTCCTCACTTGCAGTCATCGTAAAGCCTCGTGGTGTAAACCCTCCCCGATCAGACTCTACAGCAGCAATGTTTTTTTCATTATTTGATTTCGCGAGTTCAGCATATTTAGCTCCTCCTCTTAATCCATTCTCTTCATTCATAAACATCACGGCCCGAATGGTTCTTTTTGGTTTGTAACCCAAAGCCTTGAAAATTCTTAATACTTCAATAGACTGCACACAACCTGCACCATCATCATGCGCACCTTGTGCCAGATCCCATGAATCCAAATGTCCTCCTACCACAATAAATTCATTTTGAAATTCCGTTCCCTTCAGCTCACCGACTACATTGTATGACGGGACATCGGCTAATGTTTCGCTGTAAGTCTCCATGTAGAAACGGAGTTCTTTATCATCTTTCAATAGCTGGCTTAGTTGATCACCATGGGCGGTGCTGATGGCCACAGAAGGTATTTTAGGAATCCCGTCTGCATATCTCATTCCACCCGTATGCGGATATTCTTCTATGTTGGACCCCATAGATCTCACGATGGCAGCCACAGCCCCATACTTAGCTGCCTCAGACGCGCCTCCTCCCCGCTGATTGACGGCCCCTCCATAAGCCGCAAAAGTATTGATCAATGTTGGATCCATCGGTCTGCTGAAGTACACAATCTTGCCCTGCACATTTTTTGTTCCCAACTGCTTCAACTCTTCAAAGTTCTTTACCTCTATCACCTGCGCTGTTACTCCTGCTGATCCAGTGCCAATGCTTCCTCCTAAAGCACAAATATTTACATCTACAGTTCCCAACTTTCTGGAATTCACTATCCGCCCTACTTCCTTTTTGCCCCTAACCCAATGTGGCACCATCACTGGCTGCAACCATACTGAATCGAAACCATAGGCAGTCATCACTTGCCGACTCCATTCAACGGCTGCTGCAGCCCCTGGAGAACCTGACAGCCTTGACCCTATCTTAGTTGTGAGATGTTCAAGCATTTCGTATGATTCACCGTTTTCCAATGAGGTGTCAAAAATACTTTTGATCATGACCTCATCATTTTTCTGTGCGGTTGTAGCTTCCGCTATAAGGGAGACAAAAAGGAACAATATAAGTTTCTTCATAAGTGGATAATACAATTTTAACTGGCATTCAATATACTTGATTTTGCACCATTTGATAATTAAAAATGGACGTGCGGTTCTTAAAGCTTTCAATTTGAATACCATCATTAAAAACATCAACTTTGACTACTAAATCCTGTAACCATGAGTTTTTTATTTGATTCTTTTGAAGGGTGGAAAAAGTACTGCGAGAAGAACAATATCTCTTTGGTGCAGGCAGTAGTAGATTATGAAGGAAAACAAAAAGGCCGGTCGGAAGAAAAAATCTGGGAAGGTTTAGGCCAGGCGTGGGGGGTAATGAAGGATGCCGTGCATACTGGACTTACGGAAGACATGACTTCACGCTCAGGAATGATTAACAACGGAGCCAAAAAAGTTTACAATCATAAGCAAACCGTGCTGTCCAAGGAGTTTCAAAATTTAATTGCGCGCGCATTAGCGGCCAAAGAAGTGAATTCGTGCATGGGTAGAATTGTGGCCGCTCCAACTGCCGGTGCCAGCGGTATCATGCCAGGTGTATTGTTCACGTTACAAGAGATTCACCGCGTACCTGATAAAAAAATTCTTGAAGCAATGCTCCTGGCAGCAGGTATTGCCTTGATCATGGAGCAGAAAGCCTCCATATCCGGTGCGGTTGGTGGCTGTCAGGCAGAAACGGGAACCGCTGCAGCCATGGGATCTGGCGCCATAGTTTATTGCCTCGGGGGTGATACCGATCAAATATTTAATGCAGTTGCCATAACCGTTCAGTGTATGTTAGGTCTGGTATGCGATCCGGTCGCAGGGTTAGTTGAAATTCCATGTGTGGTACGCAATGCCAGCGCAGCAGCTATTGCCAACAGCTCTGCGCAAATTGCCATTGCTAACGTTAGTAGTGTCATTCCGGTAGATGAAGTGATTGAAGCCATGGGTGAAATTGGCGCTAGCATGGAAACTCGTTATAAAGAAACCGCTTTGGGCGGACTTGCGGCTACCAAGACTGGCCTGGCTATCTCAAAAAAGGTTTTGATCAGGGACATTGAGATACTGCCTGACGAAAATTCTTGACAGCTATACCGGTTGGATTTGCTTGACAAATTTAATTATCGCGTCATACCCAAAATACACCGCAGCAGTAATCACCGCAGACCAAAAGAGAGAACTGATTAACATAAAAAGCAAAATCTTTTTTTTGTTGGGCGTTATGCTTACTGCCAGTATGGTTCCCCCGATGGGTGTTAAGACGATGGGTGTAAGTATGGAAATTCCTAATAACCCATATTTCTTTATAAAATTTGATCTCTCTCGTTCACTCAATCTTTCGTTCTTTTTGCCAAAATAGCGGAGAATTTTAGCTCTGATAAATTCCCCAAAGTAAGTGAAGGCAACCACAGAAACCATCATGCCACTGGCAGTTCCTATCATCGTGGTTAACAAATGCAAACCAGCTGCCTTGCCCGCAAAGGGTCCAAAAATAAATTTAATTGTGCTGGGTAAAACTACCAGGCTAAATGCCTTCAATATCTCTTCTATCATACTTGCCTAACCCAATAACGCCGCTAAAATTAGTTACTACAACTTTTTCCCAAAACTTAAATCGCCCGCGTCACCCAGTCCAGGTACAATGTATAATTGATCATTTAGTTTTTCATCAACAGATACACTCCAAACTGAATAGGCTGTCTTCATATTTTCTTCGAGATAAGTCAATCCCTCCCTGGCGGCCACCACACAAACAATAAATAAATGACGGGGGTATCCCCGATTTTTAATTGCTAACAACGCTTCCACAACTGAATGCCCGGTGGCCAACATAGGATCAATGAGGATCACATCTCTCCCTTCCAGATTTGGAGTCGCTACATAATCCAACTTTATTTTAAGTTCCTCAGTATCTTCTTTGCGGTAGGCTCCAATGAATCCGCAGTCCGCTTTATCAAAAATCTTTTGAAACCCATTGAAGTATGGAATGCCCGCCCTAAGTATAGTTAATAAGACAGGCTGCTCCTTGATAACCGTTGCTTCCGTTCTTTGTAATGGCGTTTCAATAGCTTTAACGCTATACTGGAGCTTCTTGGAAACTTCATAAGCCATAATGCTTCCCAATCGCTCCAGGTTGGTTCTAAATCGAAGCCCATCATGTTGCACACTTTTATCCCGGAGCTCACTAATGAACTGGCAAGCAATTGAATTATGATCTTCCAATACAAAAAGCATCATTAGAAATTCTTTTTAGTGTTGAAAATTTAGAATAAAGTTGTGTAAAGAATTGAGTTAAGGGCAAATTAACTTTTTGCTAAGGCATCATTAACAACAAATCATGAAAATCTTAAAGGAATTGTGCCAGATTCATGCGCCATCGGGTTTTGAGTCCAATATGAAGGATTACCTGCTAAAGTATGTAAAGCACAATGTGAAAGGCTGGAAAACCAAACCCCAAATCATTTGCGGGGATCCGTTTCAAGATTGCGTCATTTTGATTTTCGGAAAACCCAGGTCCGCCATTTTTGCCCACATGGACTCAATTGGCTTTACGGTGCGATATTTTAATCAGCTCTTACCCATTGGAAGCCCGCATGCGGAGACAGGAACTGTACTGGTAGGACAAGACAGTTTAGGAAAGATCGATTGCGAACTGGAGTTTGACAAGGACAATAGAGCCTTTTATAAATTTGGAAGAGCCATCGATCGGGGCACAAGTCTTACCTACAAAGAAAACTTCCGCACTTCAAAAAGTTATATTCAATCACCCTATCTCGATAACCGATTGGGAGTATATGCTGCCTTAAAGGTGGCTGAAAAAATGAAAGATGGCGCCATCGTATTTAGTAGTTGGGAAGAACATGGTGGGGGCACAGTGGGTTACCTGACCGGATATTTATTTAAAACTTACGGAATAAAACAAGCCTTTATCTCTGACATCACCTGGGCGACAGACGGTGTGGAATTAGGGAAAGGTGTCGCCATTTCATTGCGGGACCGACATATCCCCCGTA
Source organism: Cyclobacteriaceae bacterium (assembly GCA_036525835.1). Classification (GTDB taxonomy): domain Bacteria; phylum Bacteroidota; class Bacteroidia; order Cytophagales; family Cyclobacteriaceae; genus ELB16-189. The sequence continues at coordinate 3,947 of DATCZR010000272.1, read as the reverse complement.
AATCATTTGTGGACAAAGTGATTGCAGTAGCCGAAAAAAGAAAAATTAGGTACCAGCTAGAAGTGGAAGGATCAGGATCAAGTGATGGTGGGGAAATTCAACGTTCGCCTTTCCCCATTGATTGGTGCTTTGTTGGGGCTCCATCTCAAGATCCGCATACCCCACACGAAAAAGTGCATAAAAAGGACATAGACTCTATGATCGACCTGTATCATTATTTAATGAAAGACCTTTAATCTGTTTATAATATTTTCTGGGTAATGTGACAAAAGAAAAACCTATTTTTGCATGTACCCTGTCTGTGTAGTTGGATGAAAATCAAAGACATTGAATTCAGAAAATTCATCAGTGATGAAAAGATTGCTGAGAAGATTGAGCAATTAGCTCACCTTCTTGATGAAGATTATAAAGGCAAAAGCCCCTTGTTCCTGCCCATTTTAAATGGCTCATTTATGTTTGCGGCAGACCTTACGCGCAAAGTCAAAATTCCTTGCCGCGTTTCTTTTGTAAAGCATAGCTCTATGCAAGGCACGGCTAGCTCGGGACAATTAAAAACACTTATTGGCTTGCAAGAAAGCTTATTCAATCAGGATTTGATTTTAGTTGAAGATGTCATGGATACCGGGCTAACTCTTACCAAAGTTGTTGAAGAACTTCAGAGCCTGGGCACGAAATCAGTTGAAATCGTAACTCTCTTTCGAAAAGCAAAAGCAAGGGCCCATGCAGTACAACCTCGCTATATTGGATTTGAAATCGAAGATGAATTTATCCTTGGTTATGGGCTAGACTACGAGGGGTGGGGCAGAAATCATAAAGACATCTACAAGCAGGTAAGTAGCTCTATTTCCAAAGCAAATTAGCAATTCGAGTCATGAATCTTTATCTTGGAACTCCTTAAACCAAGCTTTAAAAGCTAATGATCAATCTAGTATTATTTGGCCCTCCGGGTGCAGGCAAAGGAACCCAAAGCGAAAAACTTATTGAGAAATATGGGTTTGTGCACATCTCTACAGGGGATCTTTTTAGGTGGCACACCAAAAATGATACGCGACTTGGGAAAAAGGTCAAGGAAATAATGAATAGTGGAGCGCTCGTTCCAGATGAAATAACAATCTCTATGCTCAAGGAAGAGCTGGATAAAAACCCAGATGCCAAGGGCTTCCTTTTTGATGGATTTCCCCGAACAGTGGCCCAAGCAGAAGCGTTGGATAAGTTCATGGCTGATAACAAGACTGCTGTCCATTTTATCATTGCACTCGATGTAAAGGAAGAAGAATTGCGAGAGCGGATTGCCAAACGTAGAACAGTGGAGAACCGGGCAGATGACGAGGAGGATAAATTAAATAAACGAATCACTGAGTATTTTAGCAAGACTATCCATGTCCTACCTTACTATGAAAAACAGGGCAGACTAAATACGGTCAATGGCGTTGGGAATATCGATGATATTCACCAGGCAATCACAGCTATCATAGACGGCAAGAGCAAGTAAGTACTTCTTTCTAATCTTTTTGAAACGTGTCTTCACCCAATTTCATTGACTACGTAAAATTTAATTCACGTTCTGGAAAAGGAGGCTCGGGGTATTTACATTTCCATCGGGATAAATTAACCAATAAAGGAGGCCCTGATGGTGGGGACGGAGGTCGCGGAGGTCATGTTATACTCCGTGGCAACGCTCAGCTTTGGACGCTTTTGCATTTGAAATTTCGAAAGCACGTGATTGCTGCCAGCGGCAATCCAGGAGAAGCGCAAAATAGAACTGGCGCAGACGGCAAAGATGAAATCATTGAAGTGCCCCTAGGTACTGTAGCCAAAAGAGCCGACACTGATGAAGTTCTTTGTGAGATTAATAAAGACGGACAAGAGATTATTCTTACTCCTGGCGGGCGGGGAGGCAAAGGAAACGCTTACTTCACTTCCCCCACCAATCAGGCACCCACTCACGTACAACCAGGTGAACCCGGAATAGAAGAGTGGGTCATACTTGAACTAAAATTGCTTGCTGATGTAGGACTGGTTGGTTTCCCTAACGCGGGTAAGTCTACCCTGCTTGCTACGGTATCGGCCGCTAAACCTAAAATTGCTGACTATGCCTTCACTACACTCACTCCAAATTTGGGTGTAGTTGCTTACCGGGATAATAAGTCTTTTGTGATGGCCGACATCCCCGGAATCATTGAAGGTGCGGCAGAAGGAAGAGGATTGGGCATTCGTTTCCTGAAACATATTGAACGCAACTCGTTGCTGCTTTTTCTGATTCCTTGTGACGCAAGCAGCATCAAAAATGAGTATGCTATTCTGATCAACGAGCTAAAGAAATACAATCCAGAGTTGCTTGATAAGAAGAGAATTCTGGCCATTTCAAAATCTGATTTGTTGGACGAAGAACTGAAGCAAGAACTGTCGAAAGAAATCCCACAGGAACTTCCATCTGTATTTATTTCAGCTGCCTCCAACACGGGCATATCTGAGTTAAAAGACCTTATCTGGAAAAGCCTTCATTAGAATCTCAAAAATGAGTGTCATAATGACATTATTCTGATTATTGGCAAAATTGTTGTCTTTTTGCAAGCATTTAAAGTGCATATAATGGAAAAGAACATTCAACAAGATCAGCAAACAGAGAATCAACAGCAGGATCAGGATAAAAACGAGGATATTGTTGAGGATATAGCCCCTTTAACTAAAGAAGAGCAGGAGAAGCTGGCCGAGGAAAATGAGAAAACAGAGCAACCTATTGATCCCTTCAAAAAGGTACAGGACGATTTGGCAGAAGCCAAAGACAAGTATGTGCGCCTGTATGCCGAGTTTGACAATCACAGGAGAAGGACCTCAAAAGAAAAATTGGAGTTAATCCAAAATGCAAACGAACAGTTAATTGTCGCACTACTTCCCATTCTTGATGATTTCGAAAGAGCTGAAAAGTCTAACACTGAAAAGTCAGACTCAACCATAGAAGGTTTCTTGTTGATCAAGAGCAAATTGGCTAAAGTGATGGATCAGTATGGGGTAAAGTCAATGGATACACCTCCAGAAACTAAATTCAATCCAGATTTTCATGAAGCCATTACGCAAGTGCCGGCTGACGAAAAACTCAAAGGCAAAATTGTCGATACCGTTGAAAAAGGATACCTGCTTAATGACAAAGTAATTCGCTTCGCCAAGGTGGTTATTGGAAGCTAACAACACAATCCTCCAACCTCAAACTTCTAAAAATACATGTCAACCAAACGCGATTACTACGAAATACTAGGCGTAAGCAAAACTGCGTCAGCCGAGGAGATCAAAAAAGCTTACCGTAAGGTGGCGCTTCAATATCATCCTGACAAGAATCCTGGTGACAAGGCTTCCGAAGAAAAATTTAAAGAGGCTGCTGAGGCATATGAAGTATTGAGAGACCAAAATAAGCGCACGCAATACGATCGATTTGGTCATTCCAGACCAGGTCGAGGTGGATTCCAGGGACATGAGATGAATATGGAAGATATCTTCAGCCAGTTTGGAGACATCTTTGGTGGAGGTGGAGGCAGTCCGTTTGATAGTTTCTTTGGCGGAGGTGGATCAAGATCACGGCAACGCAAAGGATCTAACCTTAGAATAAAACTAAAACTGACTTTAGAAGAGATCGCTACCGGTGTTGAGAAGAAAATAAAAGTAAACCGGCTCATGCGTGCGGATGGAGTCACGTTTAAGACATGTCAAACTTGTGGGGGACAAGGTCAGGTAAGAAAGGTGGTAAACACCATGCTGGGTCAAATGGTATCCACATCGACCTGTCCAGGCTGTGGTGGCTCAGGTCAATTGGTTGATAAAAGACCTTCTGGCATAGATAGCTCCGGCCTTGAATCCAAAGAGGAACTTATAACTATTAAAATACCGGCAGGCGTTAGCGATGGCATGCAACTCTCCATGTCAGGCAAAGGAAACGAATCTCCGGGTGGTGG
>DATCZR010000271.1:0-4708 GCA_036525835.1 Cyclobacteriaceae bacterium | reverse complement strand
GGTTCCCGACGTGGTGATTCTAGATCTGGAAATGCCTATCATGAATGGAATTGAGACAGCTGAACAAATTCTTCCCAAATATCCTAGCCTAAAGGTAATTGTACTTACCCAGCATGACAGTGAAAAATTCATTCTTCACATGCTGGAGATGGGTGTTCATTCATTTTTATTGAAGAATGCCAATCCTGATGAATTAGAAAAAGCAATTGTAAGCGTTCATGACAAGGATTTTTATCACAACGACCTTATATCATCGGTAATGCGCAAAAGCTTATTACTTAAGTCAGCAAAACCTTCTTTTTCTAAAGTGGCTGAGCTGAGTGACCGAGAGAAAGAAATTTTCAGGTTAATTTGTGAAGAGTTCTCATTAAAAGAGATTAGCGCTCGATTGAATATATCTGATAAAACTACCCACTCGCACAAATCCAACATTCAGGCAAAACTGGGAGTTAAAAACACCGTAGGCATGATCAAATTCGCCTACGAAAATGGCCTTATAAAATAGAACCGGCCTTTAAGGGTATCCTGATTTTCATAAGGATATCCTGATGCTTTTTTAGCTTAAAATAAGTAAATCAGGCTAAAATCACTGTTTTGAGTATTAGTGAATAAAGGCTGATCATTTCACGCCAATTATCAAATTGAAAACCTTCATATTCACTTTTATGGTTTAGATCACGATGCCTGAAAACTTGTAGTTCATCGGCATGATTCGGCAGCGAATGAAATTAAGAAGCAATTTGATCGTGCCGGTTGGCTAGTCCACTTGGCTCATAGTGGACTTGACGGTTTGCTTACCGCGCGTAAAGAAAATTCTGGTCTTATTCTCAACGTTGTTGACTTGCCGGTGATCACAGGTATCGAAATGATGAGAGCCATTCGAAATTTCTCATATAATATCCACACGCCAGTAAGATTTGGGACATCATTTGCATTGGAGCCGGGTTTTGACGGATCCAGTAATGCTATAACTGGTTATACCACCGTCTTAGATATGCCTCGTCTTGAGAACGACTTAATCAACATACTCATTCGCCTTAAAAGGACAAACCGAAATGGTTCGGATTTCTTTCTCCAGAAATATTGGCTCGTTAAATTTGTTTTGAAAATGCATACGATTTTGTCGTTACGCACTACCGTTAAAACCCAAACAAAATGGTATACCACTCAAAGCAATTCTTCATTAGCGCTCAAAAATTCTAATCATATTGCTGCTCAAAATCTGCGATGGAATGAAAAAGCGCATTTTACTCATTGACGATGACAAGATTTGCAATTTCATTACAGAGACTACACTTAACAGATTGGGAGTAGCTGAAGAAATCCAAGCAGTACTTCATGGCAAAGAGGCATTTGAATATATCAATCATGCATTGAGCGGAAATCAAATTTTACCTGATGTTATTTTTCTCGATTTAAATATGCCATTAATGAACGGCTTTACATTTATAGAGTCATTCATGAAATTAGACTTTCCAAAAAAAGAGAAAGTAAAAATTGTAGTGCTTACCTCCTCAGAAAATCCCGAGGACATTGTAAAAGTGAAAAAATTGGGTATTAATTATTATTTAACCAAGCCCATCAATGAGTCTAAACTCCTCGAAATTCTTAAGAATTAATCCCCTACTGCGAGGGCAACTCAATTTAGATACAAAAATAAGCTCAAGTAATACTTTAATCAACTGACGTAGATTGAGGGATTCGTTGTTGTTATTATACTTCGTTTTGGCACAAAATATTACCGCAGTGTTGTTTTGCAGTTGAATTCCAATTTTTGACTTGAACTTCACCTTATATTCTTACGTTATTAGCAGAAGAAACCACTACGTAAAATGAAAAGTTTACCCAAAATCGCCATCCAGGCGTCATTGGATGAGCTAGACGTTCTTCAGGCCGAGCAAGTGCTTATTTACATCAAGGGCTTGCTAAATAAGACTCCTAGAAATCGTAATTACTATGAGTTGAAACAAGAGGCATTGAAGGAAATTCGTAAAGCGCTCGACCAAGACTCAAGTCTGGAATTGCAGGCGTGACCTAGTCCAGCTCATAATATGCACAGGTATTATTTAATACCTGAATAAAATCTACTCCCCTAACCAAAATTAAGAAGTGCTAATTCAAGTGTGTGCGCTAGCTTTCGTTCTTAACTAAGAATTGTTCCAGCTCCTTTAGACTCAAAATTCCTTCATAGTAAGCTTTACCGAAAATTACAGCATATAATCCGAGCTCATCCAGCTTCTTAATATCGTCAACACCGCGAACTCCTCCGCTGGCCAGTATTTGAATATCCGGAAATTTTGTTCTGATTTCTTCGTAATAAGTAAATGCCGGTCCTTCCAACACACCATCTCGGGAAACATCAGTTGACTTCACATACTTAAGTCCGTCATCGTAAAATTGCTGTATATGCTCGTAAAGTGTAATATCCGATTTCTTAAGCCAACTTCTAAAAGCAATTCTCTTTGAATTAATATCTGTGACATCGGCACCAAGAGTAACTTTTTCCCTACCATAGGAAACTAGCCAAGACGAAAACAAATCAGGATTGGTAACGGCAATACTAGCTACCGTTACATAATCGGCACCATACTCAAAAGCTTTGCCAATATCACCATCCGTTGAAATGCCCCCAGTAAAATCTATCTTCAAATCTGTATAGGCAGCAATTCCTTCGAGCACATGGTAATTTTTCGGAGCGCCTTTTTCAGCACCATCTAAGTCAACTAAATGGATGGTCTCAATTCCCGCATCCTGAAATCGCTTTGCCAGATCAAGTGGATTCTCATCGTAGGCCTTCTCACTGGCAGGATCACCCTTCCGCATTTTTACCACATTGCCCTTTCGTATCGCTATAGAAGGTATTACTTGAATCATCAGATCTTATCGTTTTTAGATTTTTTTAAAGCAGGAATCTAAGATACTACGTGGTTTTCAAAGTTTCATTAAAAGTTTGGAGATTTTGATCTAGATGGCAATGAAATTGCTTTTACCTTTAAACTGACAAACCGACCCCTGATATGCGACAAACGAAGCTAGTCTTGATAATTACTACGTTGATTTCACTCCCAAGCTTTGGTCAAGCTAAACTAAGAAAGCTACCTTCTACCATTAATCATCCAGCCATTAATGTGTACTCCCCTTATATCAGCTTAGATGGTAATACACTGGTATTCATTTCAGACAATTCAGACGAGAATCAACTGACCCTGTTTTACACAGTAAAAAAGGACGCTGTCAATTGGAAAGAGCCAGTCATGCTTCCTAAAACGGTAAACAATCAATTGAATTTTTTAGGAGGATTTGCACTGAGCTCAGATGGTAAGACTTTGTACATTTCTAGTTTAAAATCAGGGGGCTTGGGTGGTTTTGATATTCTGGTTAGCCCTTTGAAAGGAACCGTTTGGGCTGAGCCCAGAAATTTGGGCTTGCCCATTAATTCACGCGAGCATGAAGCCTGTCCGTCTCTTACACCCGACGAATCTGTCCTGTACTTTATGAGATGTAGTCAGATGGACCAACGAAATGCATCAGGTTGTAAAATTTTGGTTACCAAAAAATCCAGGTTAGGAAGGTGGGAGGAGCCCGTTGAATTACCTTCTTTCATCAACACTGGAAATTCCCAAACGCCTCGAATTATGGGCGATGGGGAAACTCTGCTATTTTCTTCGGATCAATTTCCTAATAACAAGGGTGGAATGGATTTATATGTAACCAAATTAAATGGCTCTGAATGGAGCAAGCCTGTTCCCCTAGACTTTGCTAACACACCGAAAAATGACCAGTATGTAAGCGCTGCTGCCCAAGGCAGATATTTACTTAAAGATCAGCCAGGACAAAGAAGTAGCGAAATTGCAGAAATGCTTTTTACAGATGATGTTAAACCAAAAGCAGCTGTAAAAATGGAAGGAAGTGTTGCAGGGATTTCCGATCCTGGCTCACCATACGTGGCCGTATTTGACCAAAGTACACAAAAAAGCGTTTTTAATGGCCGTCCGGATAAAAATGGTGATTTTACATTTTATTTAAAGGAAGGTGCCATATACGACATTTCAGTGGAGCCCCAAACGGATGATTTTACCTTCTATTCAAAGGTTTTTGATTTTACTGGAGATCGCGTCCCCATGTTTGAACAGGTGAACGCAACCCTAAATCCTATAGCCAAGGGAACCGAACTGGAGTTGGCTATTGATTTTGAAACTTACACTTCAAGAATAACCGAATCTTCAGCACAAGAACTCAGGCGATTAGCACGCTTGGTTAAAGGAAATGCCAGTCAGAAATTTTCAATTGATGTTTCGCTAACTGGTTATATGAGTGACTCCGTTAAGTCAAGTCCTGATTTAACTCAGTTACGCATTGACACGGTACATTTTGCAGTAGAAAAACAAATTCAAGATACAGTCAGGTTAGACTCTTTATTACTGGTGATGAACAAACACGACTCATTAAGAACAAATAGGGCAGACTCAACGATTGTTTACAATGATGAATACTTTGAAGATCAAATGGATTCCATCAGGCGTATTGCCTTCAAAACAATTTTAGTTGATTCAATCGGGTTGAAATATACATATCACAATGACCGTACTGAGTTGCAAGCCAATGCGGTATTGGACTACTTGATTAAGGATGGAGCCTCTTCACAAAATATTAAATTGAATTATAGTGCAAGGCCTGAAGCAATTGCCGAAAAAAGGAAAACGATTGT
>DATCZR010000270.1:0-2086 GCA_036525835.1 Cyclobacteriaceae bacterium | reverse complement strand
CAGAATAACTGCATTATTTAGAAGGGAGCCAAAGAAAAAAGGGGAGTCTAATCAAATTAAGATAGGCGATCTGATTATTGATCGCTCCAGCTATATAGTAAAAATCAATGACAAGGAAATGAGCCTTCCCAAAAAGGAATTCGAATTGCTATTTTTTTTAGCTCAAAATCCAAATAAAGTCTTTAGTAGAGATGAATTGTTACAAAACATTTGGGGTACCGAAGTATATGTGTTGGCCCGAACTGTAGATGTACACATCCGAAAAGTCAGGGAAAAGATAGGAGATGATTATATTACCACCGTAAAAGGAGTGGGATATAAGTTTCAGCTAAACTAAATCAACTTGTACAACGCCAGGATTATGGCACTGCTGCTGGCAGCACCTATCAGTGTGATCACCGCACTAGTACTTTCCATAGTAGTTGGCTTGGATGTTTTGTCAGTTATATTGGCGTCAGCTATTAGTTTTTCGGTTTCATTCCTTTTGACTTTTGCCGCATTGGAATATCTCATCTTCATGGAGATCAACAGTATATACAAGATGATGGATCAGCTGCGGAAGAAAGAACCTGAGAAGCCAGGAAAACTAAATTCAAGTCAAATAAACCCTTTTAAAAACTTAAAGGACGAAATCAATACCCTGGCTGTAATTAAGCAACAGGAAATTGACCAGTTAAAAAAATTAGAGGCTTTCAGGGCTGAGTTTGTGGCGGATGTATCTCATGAACTCAAGACACCCATTTTTGCTGCTCAAGGATTTGTGCATACTCTCTTGGATGGGGCAGTGGATGACAAGAATGTACGAATCAAATTTCTTCGTAAAGCAGCCAAGAGCCTGGATGGTCTTGATGCACTTCTGCAAGATTTACTTACCCTTTCTCAAATCGAATCGGGAGATATTAAAATGAAATTTGAAAATATCGACCTCTATTATTTGTGTCATGAGGTGATAGAACAGTTTGAGCAGGGGGGTAAAGGCAGAGAAATAGATATTCGAATTGAAAAACCAGATCAACTTATCATGGTTAGGGCTGACTGGCTTCGAATCACCCAAGTAATGTCCAATCTTATCTCCAATGCAATCACATACAATAAGGAGAATGGCCATGTGACCATACGGTTTACTGTGGATGACAATTCAGTGACAACCCATGTTATTGATACAGGCGAAGGAATAACCCCAGAGCACTATAAGAGGATATTCGAACGATTTTACAGGGTTGAAAAAAGCCGTAGTCGTGAAAAGGGAGGTACAGGACTTGGCTTGGCCATTGTCAAGCACATTTTAGAAGGTCATCATAGTAAAGCAGTGGTCGAGAGTGTTCCGGGCAAAGGCTCCATATTTAGTTTTAAACTCCCGCTGGTCAAGTTGGTATCTTCGCTTCCTAAGGTATAATAGTACCTTTGCCACTTGAAAACGCCCAGGGTAAATTTTGAAGAACTCGTTTTGTTTCAAAACCAGGATTATTTTCTGGTTAACAAACCCCCATTTCTTTCCACCCTGGAAGATCGCAATGATCCTGTCAATTTGCTCCTTTTGGCACAGTCGGTGGAGCCTCAAGCTCAGGTTTGCCATCGGCTGGATAAGGATACCTCTGGGGTATTGGCTATTGCCAGAAACCCTGAAGCGTATCGTCATTTGAGCCTCCAATTTGAGCAACGAAGTGTGAGCAAGGTTTACCATGCTGTAGTTGATGGAAATCATCGTTTGGAGGCAACGCTGGTAGACAGGCCAATTTCAAAGTTGAGTGATGGTACGGTTAAGCTTGACAAGCAGGGGAAGGAGGCGCAAACCTATTTCACCACCATTGAGGTATTTAAAAAACATTCGCTAATCGAATGTCGTCCCATAACGGGAAGGATGCATCAAATAAGAATTCACCTGGCTAGTTTAAAAATTCCCATCAGCGGAGACGAAATATATGGAGGTAAAAAATTCTTTTTGTCAAGCATAAAAAGGAGTTATAACCTGAAGAAAAATGCTGAGGAAGAACCCTTTATGAAGCGGATGGCTTTACATGCACATGCGCTGTCATTTACTGGCCTCATTGGCGATAAAATTGAGGTTTCGGCACCCTACCCAAAG
>DATCZR010000269.1:0-9140 GCA_036525835.1 Cyclobacteriaceae bacterium | reverse complement strand
CGTAATCTGACACCAACCAATGGGCCACTTCAGGTCGTTGCCACTTTTTTAAATCATTCATCATACATTCAATGGCATCATATTTATATGATTTGCCCTTTGTAGTCACAATCTCTGAAGCATGCTGGCGATCCACTATAGTCATTTGGCAATAATTACATGCATCACTCCCATAGTTGATAGGTTGTGGGTTAGTACTACATGCAAAAAACAAAATGACACTAAGTACTGACGGCAGTGATTTTATCATTTTCTTTTTTGGATTGAAAGAATGCCAGTAAAGATAAGGCCATTCCCAAAAACATAGCGTAGGCGCCCAGCCTGGGCATGGATACAGCTCTAAAATTTAAGATCATCTTACTTCCAATTACGGGAGGCTGGTAAGCCATAGGCTGGCCTTTCTTATCCGTAAACTTTATCGCTGCGTTTTCTTTTAGCTCATGTCCATACTCATATTCCCATCGATAAAAATCGTACATCGCAATTGAACCTAACACGACCATCAAACCAAACCAGGCTACATACAGCTTGGGGCGTCCTACTATCGTGATTACAATTCCCAATAAAATCATCCCCATGGCTACATAGGGAAATATAGTAAACTCAGGAATGCTCTCAGGGATATCCTTCATGCCCACATAATGATTCATGATATTGATATTTTTTATGTCATTCGGTTTCGCATCAGCAAATCGGTCAATATGAATATCCATTCCAATCGCATCAGGATATTGTGGAGCATGAAGTGTAATATTCCACATCGGCCAGATAAATAGGCCCGTTAGTAGTAATGCTCCAATTAGCATCAAAAGTTTGGATCGTTTCATTTTATGGGATTAAAAGAGGGCTGCCTCCAATGAGGCAGCCACCTGATTATACTAATTGTTTATTCTCCATCCAAGCTCCACTTTAAAGGAACATTCGATCCACGAGGAGAAACCCTGACATATCCTTGCATTTCCTGGTGCAATGCTGAGCAGAAGTCAGTGCAATAAAATGGCCATACTCCTACTCTCTTTGGTTCCCAAGTGAACGTCTCTGTCTGGCCAGGCATGATGAGTAGTTCAGCTGTGTTGGCTCCAATCATAGCAATGCCATGGGGGACATCATAATCCTGTTCAAGATTGGTTACGTGGAAGTATACCTTATCTCCTACTTTAATTCCTTCAATGTTGTCTGGAGCAAAATGACTTCTGATAGTGGTCATATAGATATGCACTTCATTTCCCTTTCGTTCAACCCTTGTTTCCTTTTCCGATTTGGCTGCATACGGGTGTTTATTGTCTTCCAGATTGTAGAATTTCTTCTGGTTGATCTTGATCAGATCAGCCGGTGCACCTGCTGCATAATGAGGTTCGCCTATAGTCGGGAAATCCAGAATCAATTCCATTTTATCTCCGGAAATATCAAAAAGCTGAGCAGATTGAGTCAATTCGGGTCCTGTTGGTAAATAGCGATCCTTAGTAATCTTGTTCATGGCAACCAGATATTTCCCAAAAGGCTTTTGAGAGTTTCCTCCTGGAATCATCAAGTGACCAACAGAATAATAAGTCGGTTGACGATCCAAAACCTCCCACGTTCCCAATTTCCATTTTACGACTTCTGAACTGATAAAGAAGGTGGTATAAGCATTCCCTATTCCATCAAACTCAGTATGCAACGGGCCAAGACCTGCTCCCTGCACGACACCTGAAACCACATCGTCATAATTGAGAATAGGAATACCGTAGGCATCACCATCAAACTTTTTATTTTCTATAGCGTCAAGCATCTTGGTAAATGAATGTGCCGTCAAAGAGGCAGCCAATTTACCACTTCCAATGATGTACTCACCTGATGGATCGACATCACAACCATGTGGCGATTTAGGCGTAGGTAAAAAATAAACCAATCCCGGATATTTTGTTGGATCCAAAATTTTTACGCTAGTTTCCATAATGGTTGTAGCCATATGTTTGGATTCATCGTAAATATTATGGGCGTATTCACTATTCATGGTTTCAAATTCTCCATTGGCAATCAACTCTTCAGCCTTCTTCCAGTTGATGGCAGCAATAAAGTCTTTGTCCTTTTGTGATGCGTTTACTTCCAAAAGTGAATTGGCTTCTTCTGTGTTATAGGTAGAGAAAAACATCCAGCCATGAGAGGCTTTTCTACCTGGATGAGCCAAGTCAAAGTTGAACCCGGGCATCATCACCTGAAATGAAATGCTCATTTCACCGGAATTGGGATCCACTTTTAAGAAAGAAAGTGCTCCTTTGAAATTTCCTTTGTATTCATCAATAGGCAAGTCACGTTGAGGCACGGGAACAGAGAATCGAGTACCTGCCACTACATATTCTGTATTTTCGGTGACAAATGAAGAGCTGTGATTTCCAGCGCTGTTTGGCAATTCAATGATTTCTTCCGTTTCAAAGGTGGCCAGGTTTACTCGCGCAATTCGAGGTGTGTTGTTTCCATTAATGAAACACCATCTTCCATCTATTTCTCCATTGGTTTGAGATAAGTCAGGATGGTGAGCATCGTCCCATGGAACAAAACCGAACGATGTATTTAGCATTGGCTTGGTTTCCTCGTTAAATCCGTAAGCTTTTTCTGCATCGACAGAGAAAACGGGAATTACCTTAAATAACCTTCCGGATGGAAGTCCATACACAGCCAGTTGTCCGCTAAAACCACCGGAGATGAATGCATAGAACTCATCAAGCTCACCCGGTGCTACAAATGAACGCTCGGCCATATTGCTTTTGAGCGCTCCTGTTTGGTTTCCATTTTGTCCGCATGATCCGCTCAAAAGGAGAATACCGGACAAGGTAATTATTGAAATTATGAATGCTTTAATTTTCATTATTGATAAATTTTTAGTTAGGTAAAATCACTTTGTCTACTACATTAATTACACCATTAGAGGTCTGAATCGATCCAATTACTTTAGCTCCTCCAACAGTAATGTCATCACCATTTACGACTATCTCCAAGTAGTCACCGGTAGCCATATATAGTTTTCTCCCCTTTAACGCTTCTTTCTTTAGTGCCTCGGGGTTATAAGAGCCCGGCGCAGCATGTCGAGTAATGATAGTGGCAAGCGCTGTTTTATTTTCAGGCTTTAGTAGGTTGTCTAAGGTTCCCTCGGGTAAAGCAGCGAAGGCTTCATTAGTAGGTGCGAAAACAGTAAGTGGACCTGCATTTACCAATACATGTTCGATCTCTGCAGCCTTAACTCCAGCTACCAAAGTAGTGTGCGCTTCTGATGACATCGCAACCTGAAGTATATTCTTTTCAGAAACATCGTCCACCACTGATGCCTGACCTTTAGGGTGGGTTGCCGGTGTAGTTGATTCAATAGCAGTTTCTCCCTTTGGAGCACTGCATGATCCGATGAGAATCATTCCCAGCAGGATCATAGTTCTATTAAGAATTTTCATAGTATATGATTTAAAATTTTTATAGTGTTCTGAAATATTCAAGCACAGCCCTCGCTTCTTCTTTAGTCAAATTTTGATTGGCCATTGGAGAGCCATTAAATTCCATAAATAATTTCTTGGCAATCGGATCCTTTTGAAGCATCTCCTCGGGATTCAGAATCATATTCATTACCCAAGAGGGTGTCCTCCGTGTGAGAATTCCTTGTGGAGGTGGTCCAATAAATTTTTTATCCGGTTTATGGCAGGCTGTGCATTTGGCTTCAAATACTTTAAGCCCTTGCTCCGCTAATTCCGAATCAACATCAGCAGGGAGCTCGAAGGATGTAATGGGGCCAATACCGTAATTGGTTTCCCATTTCGTATAGGGATCTGCAGGTTCAACACTGTATTTTTCCTTGAGCTGATCAACTTTGCTTTGCCCTCCTCCACAAGAGAACAGAAAAGCGGTAAATAGTAATAGGTAGCTTTTTTTCATATTAAAGATATTAAGATCATATAGTCCGTTTTTATTCAAAAATTTATCCATTAAGCTTACTTAAGTCCTTATGCAACTTTTCGTCTCGAATGTCGGTAGACAGCATTGTCTCCTTGAGATGACTCCGAATGAGCATAAACCGATCATGAAGCGGACATGGGTTTTTGCTAGAACACGACTGCAACTCCAATATACACTCTTCCACCAGCTGATCGCCATCGATAGCTGTATGGATATCCGCCAACCTGATTTCTCTATTTTTCATCAGCTCAAATCCTCCAAAGGGACCCTTGTATGACTCCAGAAGCTTGCTTTTCACAAGCTGTTGAAGGATCTTGGCTGAAAAGGCTTCGGGTGATCCTATGGCCATACTAATTTCTTTCAATCCTGTATGCCTCTCCTCTTTTTCATTGCCTGCGACATAAATCATAATTTTTATTGCATACTTACATGCTCGCGAAAACATACGTGTTTTTATTTGTGCGCTAATTTATAGCACGAATATATTCGGACAAAATTATCCTCTATAGTTTTATTATGATTTATCTCATGTTTTTACTCGTCAAGCTTGGTTCTTCTTTTTCGCGTGAAGTAATATAATCAGGTCATTAGCTTAAGCTTAAACAAGACAGTTGTAGCTCATCTCAGGGTTAAATTTGGATCAGCATGCTTGCTGGTTATGACTACTATGCCCTGGTTTCCAGAGATAGCATGAATATGCTGCATTATTTTTTTTTAGAGATTTTGGCATCCATCAGTACCCAATTATTTGGATCAATGAGGATTTTTTCTGGCTCAGCATCCATTGCAAACTTAAACTCATTTTGCTTTTCTTCGATCTGGATTATTTTAGTCAATAATGTCCCGCCTTTTGACGTATGTATAGCTACCTCAATTGGCATTTTAAAAATATTATCGCCCTTTTGAGTTTGCCTCAGCTGCATGACCACTTCTTTTTCCTTTGCATTGTAGTGCCAGATGCCTTCAATGACCAGCGTACCTGGTTTGTAAAGCCATTGCTGGAAAAAATCCGCCAGTTCTATACCGGAGGCCTCTTCCATTTCTCTTCTAAAATCAGAAGTAATGGCATTTAGGTTCCTGTACTTTTTATAATACGATTGAATACCCTTCCAGAAAGACGCCTCACCTACTACTCCTCTCAACATGTGCAAAATCCAGCTTCCCTTCTGGTACGTCTGCAAACTGGTCACCTTACTCATGTCACTAAGGTTGTCGTGAACAATGCGGTAATCAGGATGCTGTGTATAATAAGTGTTAACCTTTTCCTTGCTTGAAGCCAATCCATTCATAAATGCCTCATGTCCATATTCATGTTCAATGAAAAGCAATGTGAAGTAAGTAGCGAAACCTTCGCTGAGCCAAACATCATCCCAATCGTATTCGGTTACGGCATTGCCAAACCATTGATGGGCTATTTCATGGATTACCACATTGCGCCATCGCTCATTTCTATCTCCTACAACCGAGCTCTCACTATATAATATCGCTGAAGCAGCCTCCATCCCACCGCTGACGCTGTTTGATTGAATGTTGGCCAGCTTCTCATAAGAAAAGGGCCCTACAAAATCGCTGTAGAATTCCAGCACCTTTTTGGTTGGCTCAGCAAAATCATAGAATCCTGCCTCCCTATCCTGATGGTACACCCAGGTCTCAATGGATTTGTTATCGAACTGATCAACGTATTGAACCGCAAAACGCGCCACACCCAATACATAAAGCCATGGCGCAATGGGTACTGACTGTTTCCAGTGGGTAAGTCGTTTGTCATTGGGTAAATCTGTTTCTTCGACTTTTAATCCGTTGGAAACTACCTGATAATGTGAAGGGGCAGTGACAATAAACTCGCATGTAGCCTTGTCATATGGATGGTCAACCATAGGAAGCCAGTTCCTTCCTTTGTCCGGCCAGTTGTCACTGAAGAAAGTGCGATCTCCGTATTTATTCTTGGCTATCCTAAGTCCTGTAGCAGGTATGCCAGCGTAAGTTATAGTATACTGACTGGTTTGATTTATTTTGGCAGTAGCCGGCAGGCTAATTTTTAATTCGCCATTTTCATGCGTGAAGCTAAGTGGCTTGCCTTCTGACAGCACCTGACTTACCGTCATTCCTTTATCATCCAACGTTGCGCTTGCCTTGACTAAATCCAAACGAAGTGTGTTAATGCCATGGCCAACAAAACGAACATCGATCGTTGCTTCGCATTTTATTTCGTCTGTTTCATCCGAGAGTTCAATCTTAAACGCATAATTTAAAATATCAACATTCGGATTTTTGGGATAGGTGTCTGCCCAAACAGAAAAGACACAACTTATGGCGAATGTCAGACAAAGTATTCCCTTATTCATTTCAGCATCATTATGTTAGAAAGCATTGAGCTTTTATTTTTTTAAAGGAAGTTCGACTGCCGGACGAATGTCAATCAGCCCCTTCTCTTTAATTGTTCGTTCTACATCTTCCAGCTTTGACGGGACGAAGGCACTCAGGTTTTCAACACCTTCTTCTGTGACCAAAGCTACATCCTCTATGCGTATGTATAATTTTTCTTCATGAATCCATATCATGGGGTCAATGGTAAAAACCATTCCTGGTCTTAGCTTAACACCATGCACCTGACCTACATCATGTACGGCCATGCCCACCGGATGTTGAAAATGGCCGCGAAACTTGATGCCATCTTCCACTGCCTTTTGATGTGCAGGCTTTCCAAATTTTTTGCCGACCAGGTATTGCTTCATATCAGCTGCCGCTTTGTCCAGCACCTCACCTGAGGTTACACCAGGCATTATGTATTTGAAAAGGGCATCACGATAAGCGATAATAAAATTGTACAACTCTTTTTGTTCGCCGCTAAATTTTCCATTCACCGGCCAGATGCGGGTAACATCACTGGTGTAGTATTTATAGTCGGGCGCATAGTCCATTAACACAAGGTCACCATCGACCAGCTTATCAGTCTTGTGAAAATAATGTCCCATGTATGCGTTTGTTCCTCCTCCAATAATAGCTGGGTAGGCATCACCGCGTGCCCCATGCATGTAAAAAACATATTTTGCCACAGCATCCAATTGGTATTCATATACATCCGGTGAAGTCGATTTCATGGCTTCAATAATACCAAGTCCTGCGATCTGGGTGGACTTGCGAATGAGATCGATTTCTTTTGGACTTTTGATTAGGCGCAACGAATCTAAAATGGGTGACAGATCGCGTATCTCAAACTGTGGCACCCGCTCTTTCAGTTTGGCTATAAACAAAGCCTCACGTGTTGGCTGTCCATCCCACGGATCTGCAGAAGTGCGTGCCTGAGTGTACAATAATTCATCACGACTATCATTACCTATTTCTGCCGGACTAAATGGTGTATACAACAAGGGTGCAGGGGGTCGTATTAATCCTGTGCTTACTAAATCAGCAGAAAGAAATTCATAACCTTTTACCTGATCAACTCCAGTAAGTTGAATGATAAGATCAGCATCTTCTGCTGAAAGTAATTTTCCCTGACCACGCTCAAGGCCCTCATCGCGATGCGGCAGGTATATCGTGGTTCGCTTACTTTTACTATTCAACAGCAGATAAGCATGAGGAGATTCCAATCCCGTCAGGTAGTAGAAGGTGTTGGATTGTCTGAATACGCTAAACCCTGGAATGCCTTTTGACCCCTGAACCAACGCGACGGCATTATCTCCAATCGCATTGAATACCCTTTCTCTGCGAGATGCAAATTCTTCTTTTGAAAAATCGGGCTGAAAACGATGGTTTTCCTGGGCCAACAGGTGTACTCCAACGGATGCCAGTAGGAGAATTAATAGACAATGTATTTTTCTTTTCATGGTGCAAGGTAGATCTGGGTCAAAACTAAAGATATCTCTTTTTAGAGAATTGAGTAAGGCTTGCATTCTCATCAAAAAGCTGGGCCGTGAATATTCAATAATATTAGCCTAATTGGCTGTACAGAATTTAAGAAAAGTAGTGAATACTGGTCAAAACGTTTGACAGGATAGATGAGCCCAAGAGAAAAGCGCCATCTTCAGCAAGCGAAATAACTGGATAAGGAAAATGGCTAGTGTTGATTAGTTATCTCCTACAATTATTATCGAATTGATTCCGCGGCCGTGGCTAACGGGATGACGGACTCCCTGTTTCTGAAAGATATTGTAGGATAATTGTGGTTGACATCAACCCTACCTACTCAATGCCTATCAGATTATTTTTTTCTTTATCAGATAACGCAATGATTCAAACTCATTCTTCTTCTGAAAAAATAAAAATTCATTGGAATTATCAGTGATCCATTTCTCGAATTGCGGTGCTGTTAGGCTGGTTATCTTACCTTTAAATATGTCCAACATCTGCTGGTCGATTTCACAGACATTATTATCTATGTTGACATTTTGTATTAATACCTGAGTAAGCAAGGGGCCCTCGCTTATCAAATGATCTTCGCCAACGAGTACATAATTTGCTTTTTTTGTTCGCTCAACTAATTGATCCTATGTCCTGCTAAATTGGCCGTTGCCTTTCAAGTTGGCTTTTGAGGCAAAAAGCAAGTTATCAAAATTTAGTTTTGATTGTGCTGTTGTTGAAATGGAACTTAGCAATAGAGACACCAGAAAAATGCTAATTATCCTCACGTGGGAATGGGGTTTAAATTCAACTGGCAATGCTAATCCTTACAAGGCCCCTTCGTATCACCATGCTTTTCATGCGCTGGCCAAGCTGATGCCGGAATGGTTAGTGTTTGGAAATTTTGACGATTGCCTGGCGGATGATGACAAATTGTTATTTTATCTTCTTCCCCTGCTTTTGATTTATCCCCCTCTTCCTCCTTAGATTTATCCTCTTTATCCTTATTATTGTTTTTCTCCTTAAACTCATCCTTATTGTCGTTGGACTTATTATCGTTATCAGCTGGAGTCGGAACAACCGCACAGGCACCTTCACTATCGCCATGTGCCCGATGGGCAGGCCAGGCTGATTCAGCAATGGTTATGGTCTGTGGATTTCCTGTATTTCCAGGCGGGATATGACAAATCGTAATCTGTTTAGGCTGACAAACAAATGTCGCTGTTTCCGTTGCTGTGCCTGCACTGTTGGTGGCAGTAATGACAAAGTTAGCTGTGCCGGTAAAGTCAGTGCTGGCAACAGTAACCGTGTTGTTGGCAAATTCAAATGCTACCGGAGTTTGATTCTGAGTTACAGTAATACCTTCCTTAGCCGTA
>DATCZR010000268.1:0-11055 GCA_036525835.1 Cyclobacteriaceae bacterium | reverse complement strand
ATACATGCAGAGCAAAACGCCATTTTATATGCCGTAAAAAATAAGACTGCCGTGGAGGGAGCTACGCTTTACGTTACTTTATCTCCTTGCTTGTCTTGTGCTCGCATCATTTTCAGTATGGGGATAGCTAAAGTTAGCTACCTCAATTCATATGCTGAGCATAAAGGACTACTCAATGATGAGGGCGTTGATTTTCTTCAAAAATTTGGGGTAACCTGCGAGAAGTATTCTGGGACTTTGACCAATGTCACTCACATGATCTAGGGAGATAAACAATTTTTTATGAAAAAGGGAAGCAATTGCTTCCCTTAGTGGTTTTGAGAGTACTTAGGTCTAACCTAATTACTTCTTCTTCTTAGTAGCTTTCTTTTTAGTAGCTTTTTTCTTAGCTACCTTTTTCTTAGCTACTTTTTTCTTAGCTTTCTTTGCCATAGCGTTTAATTTTTTAAGTTTTAGTTTTAAACGTTTATGAAAGGTATAATAAAAATTTATTCCACAAAAATATTTTCGAAATAATTTTTAGTTACCAAAAACTTTCTGAGGAGGTGCCGGACTATTTTATAGTTAATATTTTGCCCCCAATGGGATCATATGATGTTGACTTCGGGAGTCAAATTGATTTCAAATTTTTGAGATACGGATGCTTGAATTTTTTTGGCTAATGCTAAAATTTCAGCGCCTGATCCACCACCATAATTGACTATCACCAATGCTTGTTTAGGATGAACACCTATATTTTTTACTGTTTTTCCTTTCCATCCGCATTGTTCAATAAGCCATCCAGCCGGAACTTTAATATTTTGATTATCAACTTGATAGCCTGGCATAGTTACGTGCGATTGTAACAAGGTTTCATACTGAGATGACGATATGGTTGGGTTTTTGAAGAAGCTCCCTGCATTTCCTACTACCAGTGGATCGGGTAGTTTGCTTTGACGAATTTTAATAACTGCTTCACTTATTTTTTGTATGGTCACATCAGTAACACCCATCTCATTCAATGTCTCCTTAATGGCTCCGTAGGATGTGTTTAGTCGATGACTATTTTTGGTCAATCTTAAAGTAACACTTGAAATAAAATATTTTCTCTTCAGCCCCCTTTTAAAGGCACTTTCACGATATCCGAACTCACATTCGTCTCTGGAGAACACCCTTATGTGCCCAGATGACAAATCAATTCCTTCAACATTTTCGATCAGACTTTGAATCTCCACACCATAAGCTCCGATGTTTTGCATAGGTGCCGCACCCATAGTTCCGGGTATCAAAGAAAGGTTTTCAACACCTCCCCAGTCATTGTGCATCGCCTTTTGCACAAACTCATGCCAATTTTCACCAGCTGCTACTTTTATTTTCACAAAATGATCGGTCTCTTCTGTGATTTGTATGCCTAGTAGGTCAACTTTGATGAGCAATCCGTTAAAATATCCAGTAAAAAGAATATTGCTTCCTCCACCAAGGATGTAATGTTGCTCCTTCTTGTAAAGTGGTGAATTAATTAATTCTGTAAGCTGATCAATCTCTGATATACGGCATAGGTATTTTGCTTTGGCATCAATACCGAAGGTATTAAGCGCTTTGAGGCTGGCATTTTCTTCTACCTTGATCATGTTCTAAGGGCCAAGGAAGAAAAAAGCATTGAGATATTAAAATTGAATTTAGAAGATCTTGGCTAATTCTTCTTTTGACAGTTTGAAAGGGGTAATTATGGGAACCTTCCGGTCACATAGGTGGTAGCACCAATGGCAAGCCCTTCATTTGAAGTATTGACGATAGAATTTATTTCGTGCGGATTTGAAAACCCAAAATATCTATTTTCCAAAAATTTACCGGTTGAAAGCTCATCAGGGTAAGGGCCGATTTGCCCGCTCATCGTGTCACTGGCATAGATGATCAACTCCTTATCCTTGATGGTGGTCACTATAATTTTAATATTGGCGTTGCTTATCAATTCTCCTCTCAGGCCAATACTTGATCTTATTTCTGAGGTATTCAAGGAAGTATTTGGCAGGGAATAATGGGTTGGGAAATGCTTATCAGTATAACCGATTAGGCGTTTTAACGGGTGTATAACACGCCTATTGGTCAATTTGCTTTTTTCTTGCCCCAGTGTTTGTTTGATGTACTAGGTAAGTAGCCTGTTGGTTCCTATAGATAAAGTAAGTTCTGCTTGCGCTGTTCTGCAAATTATATTGAGTCCAATTAATCCAGGTTATGGACTAATGATGTCAGGAATTCAGATAAGCATTAAAAAATTGCGCTCATTGTATCTATTTTTCTGTAATTCATGTTTACCATTAATCATTTCGATATTATTAAATGATGAAAATAATTGAGTGTCCAAGAGATGCGATGCAGGGAATTGAAAAGTTCATCCCTACAGCAGAAAAAGTAAAGTACATCAACCAACTATTAAAGGTTGGATTTGATTCAATTGACTTTGGAAGTTTTGTTTCTCCGAAGGCCATTCCGCAGTTACGCGATACAACCGAAGTGCTGGAAAAGTTGGACTTGAGCGATACCAAAACAAAACTACTTGCCATTGTAGCCAATATCCGCGGAGCACAACAGGCTATTGAGTTCAGTAATATTAATTATCTGGGCTTCCCACTTTCTATTTCAGAAACTTTTCAACAGCGCAATACTAACAAATCAATTGGCGAGGCGCTAAACATCGTTTCTGAAATCCAGGAGCTTTGTCAAAAGCATAACAAGATATTGGTTACATACATTAGCATGGGATTTGGGAATCCCTATAAAGATCCATATGACGTGAGCATTGTCTCCCAATTTGTTGACATCCTGGCAACATTGGATGTACAGGTTATTTCTTTAGCGGATACGATAGGCGTATCCAAGCCTGATCAGATTACCTTTTTGTTTGAACAACTACGAACTCGATTTCCAAAGATTGAATTTGGGGCCCATCTCCATTCTAATCCTGCTAGTGCGATTGAGAAGATCGAAGCAGCATTTAATGCCGGGTGCAATCGTTTTGATGGAGCATTGAAAGGGTGGGGTGGCTGCCCGATGGCTGAAGATGAATTGGTAGGTAACCTGGCAACAGAAACAATTCTTGGTTTTTTGACGACTAGAAATGCAAGGCCAAATTTGAATGAAGAGGAACTGGCAGAGGCCTTGAGAATGGCTGATCAATTGTTTGCCTAGCGTTATTGGTAACTGAGTTTGTACATTTTGCCTGGCAGCGACCTAACCATGTTCTTAAACTCTAAGTTCAATAGCAGCGAAGCCAGTGTGCTGGGGGAAAGAGAAGTCTTGCGGCTTAGCTCATCAATCATCATTGGATTTTTCTTTTCTTTTAATAAATTGATCACTTTCAACTCATCTTGATCGAAAAGGTTAAGATCTATTTGTTCCGTATTAGATTCTGTTTTAGCCGGAACGGCACTCCAGTTCATGATGTATTCAATATCTTTCGCATGGGTTAATAAATGGGCTTTGTTAATCTTGATTAACTTGTTGCACCCTTCTGAGTAGGTTTTGCCAATATCACCTGGAACTGCAAATACATCCTTATTATAGTTGTTGGCTATTTCTGCGGTGATCAAAGCGCCACCTCGTGAAGCAGCTTCTACCACAATGAGCGCATCCGACATGCCCGCGATAATTCTATTCCTGGCAGGAAAATTATGCGCATCTGGTTTTGTGCCAAAGGGGTTTTCAGTTAACAGTCCGCCTGAGTCAAGCATTTTGATGGCGGTGTCTTTATGCATTGATGGGTATAGCACATCCATGCCACTTCCCATTACGCCAAGGGTTGGAAGTTTTTGTTTCAAGGCTTGCTTGTGGGCATGAATGTCGATTCCATAAGCGAGTCCACTTACGATAAGCGGTTTATGGGGTATGAGGTCATTCACTAATGCCTCCACTATTTCTTTTCCGTAATTGGTTGCCTGTCTTGTTCCTACGATACCTACAGTCTTGGCGGTATTAAGATTTACATTTCCTTTAACATAAATTAATGAGGGGCAGTCGTCAAAATGTTTGAGGCGTTGTGGATATTCTTTGTCCAGGAAAAAAATGATTCTGGTGTCATTCTTTTCCGCCTTTTGCAACTCTTCTTCTGCTGACCTGAATGGATCGCCAGACTTTATTGCGGAAATGGTGGATTCACCAACCCCAGGAATTTTCAACAGTTTCCCTTTTGGAATTTTAAACACGTCTGTGGCAGATCCACAATAGCTAACTAGTTGCTTGACCAGAAAATCGCCAATTCCAGGTACAAAATGGAGCGATAGAAGTGCTAATCTTTCCTGTTCCATGCCGATACTATAATAGCAAAAAGGAGCTAAACTGTAGAGTAATTATGAAAATTGGAATTGATATTTCTGATAGAAAGCCTAGTGCAGCTTATCCCTTACCTCGGCTAGAAACTGGCGGATGTTTTTAAGCGAATCGATCATCTCCATCTTATCTTTGACGGATTGGGTGTCGTTCTTAAGCATTTCTTTAGCGCCCTGAAGCGTAAAACCCTTTTCTTTTACCAGGTGATAAATAGTCCTGACGTTGTTGATATCTTCAATAGTAAACTGCCGGTTTCCTTTGCGATTCTTTTTAGGTTGTATTAGATCAAACTCCGATTCCCAGAAGCGAATTAAAGATGGGGCCACGTTAAATATCTCGGCTACTTCACCTATCGAGTAGTAGAGCTTTTCAATTTCTTTTTCTTTATAAGCCATCGTAGCTAATTCACTAGAATTTAGAGTTTTTCTTCCGTATCAATCTGTGCAAAGTAGCAATTCTTTATTCCGGGAACAATGGTGTGAATGATTTTTTAATCGACAATATATTCACATTATTTTGTGGAATACTTTACCCAGCCGTCCAGACCTATTGTAATTGGGGTCTCAGGAAAGTCCCCCTGAGTCAATTCACGTATTCTTTCGATGACACGTCCCCTAATATCAATATTTATCGGTGACATAGGCGTCTGATAAATTGGGGTAATTTTGGCTTTATAAAATACGCCATCTGGATTTGTATAAACTTTGACAATGGGCGCCAATCCGTTGACTCCATTGAGGTTAAACCCACCATAGGTGCAGAAGTTCCCAAGGCTATAGGCGATAAATCTTTCTTTATAAACTTCGATAGCTCGAGTAACATGAGGGCCATGGCCAAACAGAATGTCTGCGCCTGCATCAATTAATGTGTGTGTAAATAGGTACACATCGCCACGATCTTCGCCAACAAAAAGTTCATGTTGACGAGGCACATGTTCATACTTACTGCCTTCGGCTCCTCCATGAAACGATACAATCACAATATCTGCGATGGAATCAAGGTGCATGATCGTGGCTTTTGCAGTTTCCAGGTCGTTGATGCTTGCACAGCCAGTATTGGGTGCAAATGCGGCGAATCCATACCTCACTTCATCACGCTTGAAAACAGCATATGGCTTACTAATTAGTCCTGCGAACTCAATATTTAACGAATCAAGTGTTTGCATACTGCTCTGTCTGCCAGCGTCACCAAAATCTCCTGCATGATTATTGGCCAAGCTCATCATATCAAAGCCGGCATCAACCAAATTTTGTGCAAATGAAGTTGGACTCCTAAATACATAGCAGACATCAGGATTGCGGCATCCTTTTGGAGTACCACCTTCATCCAGCAGGACTCCCTCTAAGTTGCCCATAGTCACATCAGCATCTTTTAAAATATCCTTAACGGCGGCCATCAGGTGTCTGGCATTATCAGGGGGTAATCTGTCTTCGTTGGGATAATTGGTGCCCATCATAATATCTCCAACTCCGATTATTGTAAGTGTATCTCTTTTGGCAATGACGACTGTATCAATGCGCATTTGCCCAATTTGAATTTGAGTGGTGCCCTTGTGGATCAGCAGTGAATCTACCTTAACGATTACTGTATCAGACCTTAACTTACTTATGCCACTGGAAGACTGTTTGGCTAACCTGGATGAGGCACACGAAGACAGAATGAGAATAATCCAGGCGAAATAGCGCATATTAAACACAGCGCGCAATTAGTCCAGCGAGGTCGTTGCAATACCTCCGAGCTCAACTAACTTTTCGTACTCCTTATTGCTTAGGTCTCTTTGAAAAAAGTTGATAGGATTGATTTGATGTCCTTTGAAAAGTACTTCGTAATGAAGATGTGTGGAGTAGGAGAGCCCGGTGTTACCTACATACCCAATGATCTGTCCACGTTTCACTCTTTCACCCTTCTTCACAATGAATTCCGTCAGGTGAGCATATCGGGTTTCAAATCCAAAGCCATGATCGATGTAAACAACCTGTCCATACGAGTCTGAGTAATGAGCCTCCTCAATGATGCCATCACCCGTTGCATAAATGGGAGACCCTTGGGGAGCAGTGAAATCCAATCCTTTATGTTCTCTCCAATATCCGAGGATAGGATGCTTACGCATTCCATAGGTTGTATGTAAGTAAGTGAGGTCTTCGTTGCTCAATGGTTGAATAGCAGGACGTGATGACCACATTCTCTCTTTATAAGCCAATTCTTTTTGTAGTTGTTCAAATGACTGAATTTCTATCTCCAGTCGATTCAGAATCTTACCTGCCTTTTCATAGGCTGCTTTTATGAGGGCGTATTTTATTCCGGCATTTTCTTTTTCGCGACCACCGACACCTGCCTCTCGAACCGATTGCCCCAATGGTTCAAGATCCAAAATGACTCGATAGTTGTTATCATCAGTTTGCTCTAATGAGGAAAGCTCGATTGAGGCTTTATCCAGCTTTTTGTTCAATGCATTCCATTCTCCATGCAGCGCATCATTGCGACTGACCAACATGGTTTCATCAACCGAGGGGTAATTGGCATTGAAGATCAACAAGCCCACAACCCCTAGCATAAAAGAAATACCCATAGACCTTCCCAATCTTCTAAGTAGAATCTGGCTGGTTACAAATACGGGTTCGTATCGGCAAGTCTTCGGATTATAGATGTAGTCTACCTTGCCCATTAATCCAAGGATTGATTAATTTTTCTACTTGATATGAAAAGGCGCGCATATTTTTCGCTGTCAAGTCCTTGAACCAGGTATTGTAATGGATCTACATTTACGCCATTCAATATAACTTCATAGTGCACATGAGGGGCAATTGAACCTCCTGTAGAACCTACGGTTCCAATTTTAAAACCTTTGAGTACTTTCTCCCCCATTCTCACTGTAATGTCATCAAGATGGGCGTAGCGTGTTACATACCCGTAGCCGTGATCTATTTCCAGGTAGTTTCCAAACCCTGCCAGTAGATCGCTCTTTTTTACAGCTACCACTTTACCAGGGCCTGTTGCGATTACGCTGGCACCCCGAGTCGCTGCGATATCAGCTCCATCATGATGATATTTCCCTTTGTGAAAAGGATTAATGCGAATGCCAAATCCAGATACCAATTGGGCTACTTCAAAGTTCTCCACCGGCTGTAAGACAGGTGTGGATTGCAGTTTATTCCAATCCGATCTATCCACACTGGCTGTTAAGCGAAAAAAGCGATTGCTTTTCCCTGCCTTTTGCGAAATGGACACGAATTGATTGGTGAGTGTTTCTGTCCATTCCATAAAAACGGGTGAGGTGGCCGTTAGAATTTCTTCATGACCCATTGAGGCTGTTTGTACGTCCGACTTCGGAATCTCAAATATCTTTTTATACAATTCACCGTCCTTCGATTGAAGCTGATCAATTTGAGCATTGGCAGTTTTAATTCTATTGTCTAGAATTGCTTTGTGTTTGATGAGCGCTTCGTTTTCCAAGCGCAATTTACTTTCCACCGGAGTTGTAACTATATAATTTTGTAATACCAGAAGACCTATAAAAAAAAGGACACCAAATGACAGGTAGCCGAATGAATTACCCATCACTTTGGTGAACGAAATTTTCTTTCGCTCAAACTGTAGAGTCTTGGGATTATAGTAATATTTCTTATTCAGCATATTAATCCGTGATTCCTGCTAAATTTGCAGGTTTAGGGCGCTAAATATAGGAAAATTTTAAAGTAGTAAAAGACTTAATTAAAAGCGAAGTGATGGATTCAGGTACGGTGAGGCAGAAATTCCTCGATTTTTTTAAGGAAAAGGCACATTTGATCGTTCCATCAGCTCCGTTGGTACTTAAAAATGACCCCTCATTATTGTTTACAAATTCAGGAATGGTTCAGTTCAAGGACTATTTTTTGGGCAATTCCATACCTAAAGCAAAGCGTATAGCAGATACCCAAAAATGCCTGAGAGTCAGTGGTAAACACAATGATCTGGAGGATGTCGGATTCGATACGTATCACCACACCATGTTTGAGATGTTGGGCAATTGGTCGTTTGGTGATTATTTCAAAAAGGAAGCCATTGATTGGGCATGGGAACTGCTCACTGAAGTCTACAAACTACCCAAGGATAGATTATATGCTAGCGTGTTTGGAGGAGACCAAAGTGATAACCTCCCGGCTGATGAAGAAGCGCTTCAATATTGGAAGCCAATTGTTGGTGAGGACAGAATTATATACGGTACAAAAAAAGATAATTTCTGGGAGATGGGTGACACGGGTCCGTGCGGACCTTGCTCGGAGATCCACATCGATTTAAGATCAGATGAAGAAGTAAAAAAAATACCTGGCAAAGATTTAGTCAACCAGGATCATCCGCAAGTTGTTGAAATCTGGAATCTCGTATTCATTCAGTTCAACAGATTGTCCAACGGTAGTCTGGAAAACCTTCCTGACAAACATGTTGATACAGGTATGGGCTTTGAACGATTGTGCATGGCCATTCAGGGTAAGAAATCCAACTATGACACGGATGTGTTTACCCCTTTAATGAATTTCATAGCTGCAGAAGCTAAAACCAGATACGGTAAAGACGAAAAAAAAGACATAGCCATAAGGGTAATAGCCGACCATATCAGGGCAGTATCGTTTGCCATTGCTGATGGGCAATTGCCATCCAATACCGGTGCCGGATACGTAATCCGTAGAATTCTCAGGAGAGCGGTTCGTTATGGATTCTCTTATCTTGAGTTCAAAGAACCTTTTCTATTTCAACTTGTTCCCCTTTTGGCCGATCAGCTTCAGGGCGTTTTTCCTGAACTCCATCAGCAGAGAGAATATGTGGCCAGAGTCATCATAGAGGAAGAGCAATCTTTTTTACGCACCCTGGAAAGGGGACTCAAGAGAATTGAGGCAATAGAGTCTAAACTTAAAAACAAATTGATTGATGGGGAATTAGCCTTCGAACTATACGACACTTTTGGATTTCCATTTGACCTGACTTCATTAATTGCCCGTGAGAAGGGACTGACAGTTGATGAAAAAGGATTCTTACAGGAGATGGGTAAACAAAAGGCACGATCCAAAGCAGATTCAGTAAAAGAAACGGGTGATTGGATCACCGTCCATGAAGGAGAGAGGCCTGAGTTTGTTGGATATACCAGTTTGGCAGCATCTTCCAGGTTGTTGCGATATCGCAAAGTGAAGCAAAAAAACAAAGAGTTATTTCAGTTGGTTTTTGAGGCAACTCCTTTTTATGCAGAGAGTGGAGGACAGGTTGGGGATACAGGGGTGATTGAAATAGGGGAAGAAAAAATTAAAGTAATTGACACCAAGAGGGAAAGCGAACTAATTGTTCACTATACTGAAAAAATTCCAAAAGATTTTGGTGGTATTTTTAATTTGATTGTTGATGTCAGAAAGCGGCAACTCACCATGGACAACCATTCAGCTACACATCTGATGCACGCTGCTTTAAGGCAAATACTGGGCAATCATGTTGAGCAACGAGGCTCACTAGTAAACGATAAGGTATTACGTTTCGACTTTTCTCATTTCGCTCCTATGACGGAAGAGGAAACCCGTAAGGTAGAAGACTTAGTGAATGAAAAAATACGTAACAACATCCTATTGGATGAAAAGCAGAATATACCCATCAGCAAGGCCAAAGAGATGGGAGCAATGGCTCTGTTTGGGGAGAAGTACGGTGATTTTGTGCGGGTCATTACTTTCGATCCAAAGTTCTCAGTAGAATTATGTGGGGGAACCCATGTTGCTGCAACTGGGCAAATTGGTCTTTTTAAGATCTTGAGTGAAAGTTCTGTGGCAGCTGGTATCAGGAGGATTGAGGCTGTGACTGCTAATGGAGCTGTGGAATATATCAACAATGAAATGCGACTGCTCAATGAGGTTCGCAATTTGCTAAAGAATCCAAAAGACTTGACAGCAGCAGCTAAAAATCTTCTTGAGGAAAA
This sequence comes from Cyclobacteriaceae bacterium, assembly GCA_036525835.1. GTDB lineage: Bacteria > Bacteroidota > Bacteroidia > Cytophagales > Cyclobacteriaceae > ELB16-189. Next base: position 818 of record DATCZR010000268.1, on the reverse strand, counting down.
GCATAACCTGGAGAAAAAACTGGAGGAACTCTATCAGCAGCAAGCCAATCAAATTAAGGATAGCTTGGCACAAGGTGGGAAAAGGGCAAACGGACTTTTGACAATCATTGAAAAAATTGAATTGCCCAATGTGGATGTGCTAAAAAATATTGCCTACGCACTTCGCAATCAATTTGATGATTTGTTTCTGGTACTGGCAGCCAATATTAACGGCAAACCTCAGGTAACTGTAATGTTTGGCGCTAAAATAGAATCGACCAAACAGTTTCATGCCGGCGAAATAATTAAAGACCTCGCCAAAGAGATTGGGGGAGGTGGTGGTGGTCAGCCTTTCTATGCTACTGCAGGGGGTAAAAACCTAAATGGATTGGATGCCGTTGTAAAAAAAGCACAGCAGCTCTTGAAGTGATTAAATGAATAAGTCAGTCAGAGAAAAATATCAACCTGTAATAGGTTTAGAGATACATGCTCAGTTGCTGACTGAATCCAAAATCTATACTTCCGATTCAGCTACTTTTGGGGGAGCGCCTAATACCCATGTGGGTGTGATTTCATTAGCTCATCCAGGTACTTTACCAAAGCTGAACAAACGCGCGGTAGAGCAGGCTATAAAAATGGGTTTGGTATGTCATTGTGAAATATCGCGCACCCAAATTTTTGATCGGAAGAACTATTTCTATCCGGATTTACCAAAGGGATATCAGCTTACGCAAGACCGGACTCCTATTTGTGTTGGAGGTTATGCCACCGTTTCCACCCCAGCCGAATCAGATATTCAAATAAAACTCAATCGGATTCACATTGAAGAAGATGCCGGA
>DATCZR010000267.1:0-17224 GCA_036525835.1 Cyclobacteriaceae bacterium | reverse complement strand
AGTCCCACGGGGGCGTTGCACATAGGCGGTGTTCGTACTGCCCTGTACAATTATTTACTAGCCAGGAAACACGGGGGCAAGATGATTCTGCGTATCGAAGATACAGATCAATCCAGATACGTACAGGGCGCTGAAGAATATATTAAGGAGGCTTTATCGTGGGTTGGGATTGAATTTGATGAAGGGCCTGATTCAGGTGGCCCTTATGCCCCTTACAGGCAGTCGGAAAGAAAGAGCATGTATAAGAATTACGCGCTGCAGTTGATTGATTCAGGGCATGCCTATTACGCATTCGACAGTTCCGAAGAACTGGAGGCCATGCGGAACAAACTCAAAACTCAAAAGGGAGCAAATGCTCAATACGACAGCACTACGAGGATGACCATGAAAAACTCCCTCACGTTGTCAGTTAAAGAAGTGGAGAACCATCTGGAATCAAAAACACCTTACGTTATCAGGCTCAAAGTGCCGGACAATGAGCAAGTCGTGCTTAATGATTTGATTCGCGGTGAAGTAACAGTGTTGTCTTCTCAGATCGATGACAAGGTACTGATGAAATCGGATGGAATGCCCACTTATCATCTGGCTAATGTAGTGGATGATTATCTGATGAAGATTTCACATGTGATACGAGGTGAAGAATGGCTTCCGTCCGCTCCATTGCATGTGCTTACGTATCAGTTTTTAGGATGGGAAAAGGAAATGCCGTCCTTTGCGCATCTCCCTTTATTATTAAAGCCCGATGGAAACGGGAAGCTTAGTAAAAGAGATGCCGATCAAATGGGGTTTCCGATATTTCCAATCAACTGGACTGATCCCAAAACAAATGAGTTAGCAGAAGGCTTCAGAGAGCGGGGTTATTCACCAGAAGCCTTGATCAACTTTCTGGCTTTGTTAGGATGGAATCCTGGAAATAACCAGGAACTATTCTCATTGGACGAACTTATAAGCGCTTTTGAAATTGACCGAATTGGAAAATCGGGAGCAAAGTTTGACATACAAAAAGCCAACTGGTTTAATCAGCAATATTTGCGAGCCAAATCTGACGAAGAACTGGCTGGTATATTATTAAGCGACCTTAAGTTGCAAAATATCCAGTGCGATTTAGAAAAAGCAATTTCAGTTGCCAATGCTCTTCGTGAGCGCATCACCTTCCCAAAAGACCTGGCTGATGTTGGAAAATTATTTTTTGTTGCCCCTACTCAATTTGATGAGAAAATCGCTGCCAAGAAATGGAACCAGGAGGCGATAAGCGTTCTGTCCATGCTGGGAGAAGAATTACACCAAAAGAAAGTGATCACTGCCACTTCAGCTAACGAGATTCTACAAAGTGTGACAGCAGCACTTAATGTCCCATCAGGAAAAATAATGCAAGCATTACGCCTTGTGTTAACGGGAGGAGCTTCAGGACCTGATTTGATGATTACCATGGAAATCCTCGGACCTCAGGAAGTGGCGGCCAGAATTGGCTATGCCCTTGACACCCTGGGCAGAAAAGTAAGCTAAAAATTGTTATTTTACAGTATGGCCAAAAAGAGCACTAAGTCCAGCAAAAAACAGGGAAAGCCACGCGTTCATAAGGATTTGTCGGGACTGGAAATCTCCATTAACCAGTTTGGTGAAATTAAGTCCAACATGGATATCGAAAAGGTAAACGAGTTTTTGAATAAGAATGTAGAAGATAAAAAGTTAAGCGAGCGAGAAGAAACTTTAAAAAAGAGAGCCAAAAAGAAGAAATAGCTAAAAAAGATTCGGAAAAATAGCAGGAGTATTTTTCCTGTACCTTATGTACTGCTCCCCGAATTCATCTATCAATTTCTTCTCCTCCAGATAAATCCCGATTGGCAAGTAAACAAAAATGCAAGCTACTGAAACCGTTGTAGGCAAGTCTGGGCTAAACAGCCAAAAACCAATTACGATCAATACGGTACCAGAATAAATCGGATGTCGAACACTGCCAAGTAAGCCATCGGTAATCAAGGGTTGAGGTAATAATGGAGTCATTCCAACGAAGGAAGAAAAATGATAAGACCTGAAAGCTATCTTCAATATGATGACACCGAAAGCTGCAAACATCAAACTCAGATACCTTACCCATCCGGTCGGTTCAATTAAATCAGGGGAATCAATGTTGGCATTTAAGAATAACAAGATCAGCAGTCCTGCGCTTGATATAACAACATAAATCAATCTGTAATATTTGAATTTGTTATCCAATACTGCCTTGATCTTGCGCTTAATCTTTTTATCTGCCATTAGACTATGAATAGCGAAGTACAAAATCCAACCTAGTATTAGCCAGATAATTTTCATCATCTCGTCTTATAAGAATAACGCAAAGGTGACTACATTTGAAATCATTCACCATCAAAATCATGGAAACTATTAGGCTAGGGATTATTAAAGAAGGAAAGACACCTCCCGATAAGAGGGTGCCCTTTAGCCCTATTCAGTGCGTAGAAATAGAACAAAGATATCCACATGTCAAGGTAGTCGTGCAAAGCAGTGAAATTCGAGCCTTTACAGATGAGGAATATCGCGAATTAGGAATTGAGGTTGTTACAGATGTGAGTGATTGCGATATCCTGATGGGAATAAAAGAAGTTCCCATCTCAGATTTGATACCTAAGAAAACATATCTATTCTTTTCGCATACTACCAAAAAGCAACCATACAACCGGAAGCTTTTACAGGAAGTCTTAAATAAAAAAATAAGGCTAGTCGATTATGAAGCTTTAAAGGATAAACTAAACAATCGACTAGTTGCTTTTGGCCGTTTTGCCGGGATAGTGGGAGCTTATAATGGATTGCTTACTTATGGGAAAAAGTTCAACCTGTTTTCAATTAGAAAAGCAAATGAATGCTTTGATATAAATGATTTGAAAATTGAGCTACGTAAGGTGGTGCTTCCTCCCATTAAAATTATCCTTACCGGAGGTGGCCGCGTAGCCAAAGGTGCCATGGAAACATTGGATAGCGCGGGAATCAGGAAAGTAAGCCCAAAGGATTTTCTTACTAATACTTTCAATGAATCCGTTTATGTTCAAATAGGTAGCGCTGATTATCACGTGAGAAAACAAGGAGGTCTGTTTAATCGAGAAGAATTCCACAAAAATCCGGATTTGTATGATTCTACCTTCATCCAATATGCCCGGGTAGCCAACTTATTGATTGCGGGAGCATTTTGGAATCCAAAAGCCCCCGTTTTGTTTACCCGAGAGCAAATGCAAAACCCCGATTTCAAGTTGAAAGTAATTGCCGATGTCACTTGCGATATCGAAGGGTCCATTCCTTCCACAAAAAGAGCAAGTACGATCGTAGATCCCATTTATGATTATAATCCAAAAACTGACGCTGTAGAACCACCTCTAAACAATCCTTCATTAGTAACCGTAATGGCTGTGGATAATTTGCCTTGTGAACTTCCCCGAAGCGCGTCTGAAGAATTTGGTCGTGATCTCATTGACAAAATTCTACCTGCCCTTGTCATTTCTGATAAAGATGGTGTGATCAAGAGGGCAAGCATCACCAAAAACGGAAAACTTACTGAACCTTTTGAATACTTAACCAATTACGCATACCCTTAATTATGATCCTATACAACGTTACCATTGGTATTGATAAAGAGATCGAAATGGAATGGGTGGAGTGGATGAAAGCTGAACACATCCCGGAAATTTTGAATACTGGAATCTTTCTTCAGTACAAATTTTATAAAGTGCTCTCCCACGATGATGAAACTTCAGTATCTTATTGCATCCAATATTTCACGGACAGTATAGAAAAATTTAATCTGTACCTGAAAGATCATGCTCCAACTTTTGTTGAAAAGCACAGAGTAAGATTCAAAGACCGGCACGTTGCCTTTCGTACATTGCTTGAAGAGGTCTAGCTATTGAATAGCAATTTAATGTCCGCTGATTCCAGGCTGCAATTCATAAAATCCTGATCAAAATTTGCTTCATACTTCTCATAAAAATGGATAGCCCGATGGTTATTTTTTACTACTTGCCACATCATACCAGAACAATTTTCTGTTAACGATTTTTTTAAGGTCGTTTCAAATAGCAACTTACCAATGCCTTTTCCTCGCTCAGCACTTCGCACTACTAAGTCTTCCAGATACAGTCGCTTCCCTTTCCATGTTGAGTAACGATAATAATAAATGGCTGCGCCTATGACGTCAACACCTCTTCTCGCCACATACAAACCATAGATAGGACAAGCTCCAAATCCATCAATTTCCATTTGTTTAACCGAGTTGTCTACCTCCTCGGCATGCCCAACATAAGCTGCCAGTTCATGAATCAACTCTAAAACCTGGGGAAGATCAGCTAGATTACCATCCTCGATAATAACATCCTCCACGCTTTACATGTCTTTTTTAGCCAAAGCAGGTGTCACCCCCATGTTGTACCAGGCAAATGAATACTGATCTGCCTGAACTTCGATGGCTTTGGATAAATTGGATGAGCCATGGCCAGATTTTGTCTCAATACGAATAAGTACAGGATCATTTCCGCTCTGAAATTCCTGAAGGGTTGCCGCAAACTTGTAGGAGTGTGCAGGCACAACCCGATCGTCATGATCGGCTGTAGTAACGAGCGTGGCGGGATAATTGGTATTGGGTTTCAAGGCATGAACTGGAGAGTAATTCCGCAGGTATTCAAACATCTCCTTGGAGTCTTCAGCAGTTCCATAATCATACGCCCATCCAGCACCAGCGGTGAACTTATGATACTTAAGCATATCCATTACTCCTACAGCAGGAAAGGCAACTTTAGCCAAATCAGGACGCTGCGTCATGGTGGCACCAACCAATAACCCTCCATTGGACCCTCCGGCAATGGCCAAGAATTCAGATGAAGTGTATTTATTTGAGATCAAATACTCTCCTGCCGCAATAAAGTCATCAAACACATTTTGTTTCTGCATCTTGGTACCGGCAACATGCCATTCCTCACCATATTCTCCACCGCCACGAAGATTGGGTTGCGCAAAGACACCACCATTTTCCAGCCATACAATCCGCGATGTATTAAAACTAGGTGTTAGACTTACTCCAAAACCACCATAGGCATACAGCCAGGTTGGGTTTTTTCCATTGAGTTCCAACCCTTTTTTATGAACTATGAACATGGGAATCTTAGTCCCGTCTTTACTTTCATAAAATATCTGCCTGGTCTCAAATGCATCCGGATCAAAATCTACTTTTGGTTTTTCGTACAAAGTAGACTTTCCGGATTGTATGTCATACTTGAATATTGTAGTAGGATAGGTAAACGAAGTGAATGAGTAATACAACTGAGTATCCGTCTCCTTACCGGAAAAACCATTAGCCGTGCCAATACCTGGCAACTCAATTGTCCTCTCCTTATTTCCTTGAAGATCATATTGCTCCATTAACGTTTTAGCATCGTTTAAATAATTCGCAAATAATTTATGGCCAGCTGAGCGCACAGCGATTAACGCATTTTCAGATTCTGGAATTACATCTATCCATTTCGAAGTTTCCGGAGAACTAAAATCAAACACAACTACCCTGTTCTTTGGTGCATTCAGATCCGTCTGTACAATGATTCTACTGCCTTGATTGGTGATCACACTGTGATTATGCTCAAAATTGTTAACTATGTTCTTAAGGGCACTACCCTCTTTGGATAGATCCATTAAATAAAGTTCATTACCATTTGAGTTTTCTGCAGCCATTACCACCAAAAATCTTTCATCCTCCGTAAGCCTCGCTCTTATATATCTTCTTGGTTGCTTCTCGCCACCAAAAATTAGAATATTATCGGCTTGTGGCGTGTTTAGTTTATGATAATAAAGTTTATGATACTGAGTTTTGGCCGTCAACTCGCTTCCCTTAGGTTTGTCATAGCTACTGTAGTAAATTCCTTCATTCCCCTTCCATGCTAAACCAGTAAATTTTAGGCTGACTAACGAATCTCCAACCTGGGTTTTGTCCTTCGTATTAATTACTACGGCCTTTCTCCAATCAGAGCCACCTTCCTGAATCAGGTAGGCAGCCATGGAGCCATCCTTTGTAAATGAAATTCCAGCCAGGCCTTTGGTGCCATCAGCCGAAAAGGTATTAGGGTCAATAAAAACCTCAGCCTCACCAGACTCACTTGTCTTCCGATACAAAACACTATGGTTTTGCAGTCCATCATTCTTGTAAAAATAATGATAGTTGCCCTCTTTAAATGGCGCAGATAACCGCTCGTAATTATATACCGCTTCAAGTCTCTTTCTAACTTGTTCACGAAATTTAATTTGGCTGAGATAACCAAAAGTGACCTCGTTTTCTTTGGCCACCCACTCTTTAGTAGCAGTAGATGTGTCATTTTCCAGCCATTGATAAGGATCTGGTACCTTCGTATCAAAATAAGTATCTACAACGTCTGATTTCATGGTTTCTGGGTAGCCAAGTTGGGTGTCATTTTTGGTGACACATGCCAATAACAGACAGGGTAATGCCATTAGGACTAATTTGTTCATAGTAATTAAATTTAAGGAAGCTTAAGATAAAGCCCTCTTACCTCACTGGCAACCCCTTTAGTCAATGGTCTTGAAGCCCGTATAATCCCATAGGACCTTTGGAATGGCAATCCCACTGCTGGTTTGATTATTTTCCAGAATAGCTGCAACAATTCGTGGCAAAGCAAGCGCGCTGCCATTTAGTGTGTGAAGCAATTGAGGTTTCCCTTCAGCATTTTTACTCCTGAGTTTTAATCGATTCGCTTGGAAGGCTTCAAAGTTGCTTATAGAGCTAACCTCCAGCCATCTCTTTTGGGCTGCAGCAAATACCTCCATGTCGTAGGTGAGTGCAGCGTTAAAGCCTAAGTCACCTCCACATAATAATAGTTTTCGATAAGGAAGTTCGAGCTGCTCCAAAAGTCCTTGTACGTAGGCACACATTTCATCAAGGGTCTTATAAGAGTCCTCTGGCTTTCTCACTTGTACAATTTCTACCTTATCAAACTGATGAAGTCTATTGAGTCCACGCACATGGGCACCCCAACTACCGGCTTCCCTTCTAAAACAGGGCGTGTAACCTACGTTCTTTACAGGCAGTTCATTTTCTGACAAAATCATGTCACGATACAAATTGGTGATGGGCACCTCCGCGGTCGGGATCATGTATAAATTATCAGCGGGCATAAAATACATTTGCCCTTCTTTATCTGGCAGTTGTCCTGTGCCGTATCCGGACGCCTCGTTTACAACAATTGGGGGCTGTATTTCTAAATAGCCCTCATCTATTGCTCTATCGAGGAAGAAATTGACTAACGCCCGCTGCAGTCTAGCTCCTTTTCCCTTATAGACTGGAAAGCCTGCCCCGGAAATTTTAACACCCAAATCAAAATCGATAATGTCATATTTTTTTATCAGTTCCCAGTGAGGTTTAGCTGATTCATTTAATGTTGGAAGGATCCCGCTTTCATGAACTATTTTATTATCGTCTGCGCCATTACCCGCAGGAACTAAATCATGCGGCACATTGGGTATCAGATATAATGTGTTCTTCAGGCCTTCCTCAACTTTCTCTAGCTGGGTCGATAGCTCACCTGATCTCTTCTTTAGATTAGCTGTTTGAGCCTTTATCTTCTCAGCTTCCTCTTTCTTTCCACTTTTCATGAGGCCGCCAATCTCTTTTGATAGCCTGTTTACTTCAGCAAGGATTTCATCATTTTTAAGCTGATTTTCTCTGCGGTTTTTGTCCAACAATATGGCCTTATCAACCAGAACTTCAGCGTCCTTAAAATTGCGCTTTTGAAGCTTGGCAATTACCTGGTCTCTATCTTCACGGATTATATTAATCTGCAGCATGGGCTAAATCTTAAAAGCTTAAAATTACTCAACCTGACCATAATTTTTTTGATCCTGATTTGATTATATTCAATTTTGGCCTATACTTGCACTATCATCACTGCCTACCCAGGCAATTTGATTTTATAGATAACCCAATTCCTGCAAGCTACACCTTATTCTAATACTGAATGATTCAGACTTTTGGTTCTGATTTTGCAAGCATACGAACTCTTTATTTATAACATTATTTTTTTAACCCTTCATCTCAATCCCACATGTACACAATTGACGACTTAAATGTCAGATTACTTTCAGAGCTGAAAGAAATTGCAGAAAAATTAGGTGTGAAAAACGCCAAGAAATTATCCAAGCAAGACCTTGTCTACAAAATTTTAGATCAACAAGCAATTACAGAACCCGCCCCATCCGAAAAGAAGGTCCCGACTAATGGAGACAAAAACAAAAACCGTCCCCGAAGAAGAGAAAATGTGGCACCAGCCAAAACTGAAAAAGAACTTTCATCTGAAGAATTGCTGGAGTCTATCGATATTGAATTAGATAGCACCGTTACCAGCTTTGATTCTGATAAAAAGGAAACTTCAAATCAAAAACCACCAAACAAACCTGAGGGCAGAGAGCAAAAAGAGCCAAGAGAACAACGTGACCAGCGTGAGCCAAGAGAACCTAGAGAAGACAGAAATCAAAATGTGAAGCGTGAGAATTCCATCAAAGACTTTGATGGCGTCATTGCCAACGAAGGCGTATTGGAAATCATGCAAGACGGTTACGGCTTCCTACGGTCATCCGATTATAATTACCTCGCCAGTCCGGATGATATTTATGTCTCCCCCTCTCAAATCAAATTATTTGGTCTGAAAACGGGCGATACGGTTAAAGGCTTGATCCGACCACCCAAGGAAGGTGAAAAATATTTTGCGTTGCTCAAAGTTGAAAGTGTAAACGGTAAGACAACAGATGAAATCCGTGACCGCGTTGCCTTTGAATATTTAACGCCTCTTTTCCCTGAAGAAAAATTAAAGCTGAGTACCAAGCCTGACAATATGTCTACCAGAATACTGGACCTGTTCGCGCCAATCGGTAAAGGGCAGCGAGGTATGATTGTGGCTCAACCAAAAACAGGTAAAACTGTACTATTGCAGTTGATTGCCAACGCCATTGCAGAAAATCACCCAGAGGTATACTTGATTGTATTGCTCATAGATGAGCGCCCTGAAGAGGTAACAGAGATGGCCCGTAACGTAAAGGCAGAAGTAATTGCCTCTACATTTGACGAACAGGCCGAGCGTCACGTAAAAGTGGCCAGTATCGTTTTAGAAAAGGCAAAACGCATGGTAGAATGCGGTCATGATGTAGTTATTTTACTTGACTCCATCACCAGACTGGCTCGTGCTTATAACACAGTAGTGCCTTCATCAGGTAAAATTCTATCCGGTGGGGTAGATGCGAACGCTTTACACAAGCCAAAACGTTTCTTCGGTGCCGCCCGTAATGTTGAGAATGGAGGATCGCTGACCATTATTGCCACCGCCTTGATTGACACTGGCTCCAAAATGGATGAGGTAATCTTTGAAGAATTTAAAGGAACGGGTAACATGGAATTGGTGCTTGACAGAAAGCTTTCAAACAAACGAATTTATCCAGCCATCGATGTTCCGGCTTCAGGAACCAGAAGAGAAGATCTGTTGATGAAAGAAGAAGAATTGCAACGTGTTTGGATTTTGCGCAAGTTTATGAGCGACATGAACTCCAACGAAGCCATGGACTTCTTACTTCAGAAAATGAAAGGAACCAGAAACAACGAAGAGTTTTTGATTTCAATGAACGGATAACCTTTTACCTCCTAAAATTTAAAAGGCGTGAATTCACGCCTTTTTTTATTTCCTTTTTTTCTCGTGAAAGGCTCCTTTGAAAGTAGGATCTGCCTTTCTTTTTTGAATATCAATTGATCGGGCAATCAATTGGGATTCTTCATAGTCGGTTTCTTCCACTTCTACTTCCTTCGGAAGTTTCCTCATGGGAATTTTTTCGCGAATCAATTCTTCAATCTTTTCAAGCCGAAACTGCTCAGCGATGGTCATCATCGTTATCGCTTTACCCTTTTCGGCTGCTCTTCCTGTTCTCCCAATACGGTGTACATAATCCTCCGATCGACTTGGCACCTCAAAATTGATCACGTGAGAAACCTTGGTCACGTCAATCCCTCTGGCACTTACATCCGTTGCCACCAACACGCGAACTGTTCCTGCTCCAAAATTATTCAATGCATTGAGTCTGCTGTTCTGTCCCTTGTTAGAATGGATAACTGCAACTGGCCCCAGTCCTTTCCTTTCGATGAACTTATACACATTGTTGGCTGTCTCTTTTGTCCTGGTGAATACGATAACCCGATTGAACTCTTTTTTATTCAGGAGATATTCAAGAAAATTAATTTTAGTTTTTAGGTTGGCAACGAGGTACCCCTCCTGGGTCACTTGCTTCGCAGCCGTGGATTGGGGTGTGATTTCAATTTTATGCGGAAATTCAAGAAATTCTTCAGTCAACGTTTCCACTTTTTGGGAAAAGGTTGCCGAAAATAGTAGGTTTTGCCTTTTTGGCGGCAACACCTCAAAAAGCTTTCGCAGTTGCTGCATAAAACCCATATCCATCATTCGATCAGCCTCATCAATGACAAGGGTTTTGAGTTGCTTTGCCGGGATTTCATTTCTTAAATACAGCTCCATAAATCTGCCTGGCGTGGCCACAATTACGTCAACGCCATCTCTTAGAGCCTTTAATTGTTGCGTTGGCCCTACACCACCGTAAAGAGCCACTATCCTTATGTCTGTAAATGAAGCAAGCGTCTTGGCATTGCTGCTTACCTGAACCACCAACTCCTTTGTAGGTGCCAGAATGAGCACTCTAGGGCCAACATTTTCCGCGTACTTTATCCTCATAAGAATAGGCAGTAAATAGGCTGCTGTTTTGCCGGTGCCCGTTTGCGCTATCCCTATTACTTGCTGTCCGCCTAAAATCAATGGAATGCACTTAACCTGAATTTCGGTTGGCTTGTTATAGCCTGAATCCTCAATTGCGTTAAGCAGTTGCCTATTCAACTTAAAATCTTGCCACGCACTGGTGCGTCCTGTTGGTTTCACGTTTCTATCTTATCTTTGCAAGGTATGAATTCAACTCTTATTGTTAATGCGAAGATAGTCAACGAGGGAAGGATTATAGAAGGCGATCTGCTGATTGACGGACCGTACATTAAGCGAGTTGAAAGGAATCTACAATCAACCCCTGCTGAAAGAATAATTGATGCCAATGGCAAATATCTACTCCCCGGAGCTATTGATGATCAAGTTCACTTCAGAGAACCGGGATTAACTCACAAGGCTAATGTATTTTCAGAGTCTCGTGCAGCGGTGGCAGGTGGAGTTACTTCATTTATGGAGATGCCCAACACGGTACCGCCTGCATTTACACAAGAGCTCCTTGAGGACAAGTATCGAATAGCGGCAAAAACATCTTTGGGGAATTACTCCTTCTACATTGGCGCCTCAAATGACAATCTGAAGGAGGTAATGAAGACTGACATAAAAAATGTTTGCGGATTAAAAATATTTATGGGATCATCAACTGGTAATCTGTTGGTTGACAATCCAAAAACACTTGAAGGTTTTTTTTCAAACTTCCCTTCAATCATTGCAACTCATTGTGAAGATGAGCCAACGATTCGGAAAAATATGGAAGTGTTTCGGGAAAAATATGGCAATGACCTGCCCGCTAAAATGCATCCTCAAATAAGGAGTCATGATGCATGCTATTTGTCTTCGTCTTTTGCTGTTGCCCTGGCCAAAAAACATGGAACAAACTTACACATTCTTCATATTTCCACAGAAAAGGAGACACATTTATTCGACAACACTATTCCCTTAAAGGATAAAAAAATAACCGCTGAAGCCTGCATTCATCACCTTTGGTTCAATGATTCGGATTATGCCAAAAAAGGAATGTTGATTAAATGGAACCCTGCAATTAAAACTGCAGCTGATCAGCAAGCCGTGTTCAATGCCGTCTTGGACGATCGAATTGATGTCATTGCCACCGATCATGCACCTCATACCTGGCAGGAAAAACAAAACAGTTACTTTAATGCACCCTCAGGAGGCCCACTCGTACAGCACAGTATAGTAGCCATGATGGAGTTTCAAAGGCAAGGTAAAATATCGGTGGAGAAAATGGTGGAGAAAATGTGCCATAACCCTGCGATTCTCTTTAAAATTGAAAAAAGGGGCTTCATACGGGAAGGCTACTTTGCGGATTTGGTGTTGGTGGATCCAAATTCGGTGTGGGAGGTTTCTAAATCTAATATCTTGGCCAAGTGTGGATGGTCTCCTTTTGAAGGCCAAACCTTTAGTTCATCTATTCACTCAACCTGGGTTTCCGGACATCTAGCCTATTCTGAAGGAAAAATTGATGATAGCAAAACAGGTCTTAGACTATCATTTCTCCGATAGTAATAGCCTTTGTATTCAAATAATTTCTTGAGCCTGTAATTTGGTGTATGTTGATGAGGGCTTTGCAAATTGTGATACCCTACCTAACTTTGCGGCTCTTAAATGGTGGATGTAGCTCAGTTGGTTAGAGCACCAGATTGTGATTCTGGGGGTCGCGGGTTCGAGCCCCGTCTTTCACCCTAAACCAAGCCTCGCTCAGGGGTTTGGTTTTTCATTTCATACCATTTTGGCATCGTAATACACCTACCCCTTCGATCTTATTCCTGAATTCATCAACGTTGAACATTATTTATTTTTTCTTTATGTTCAACTCATGATCACGTGGAACGAATTCAATAATTATTCTTTTGATCAAAAAATCAATACCCTTTACACAAACGGAAATTTCGTTATGGCCATTCGTTACTATGGGTTTAAAATCAATTTGTATCTACTTGGTGGATTTTATGTTGAAGTTTTTTTCAATCATAAAAAAGCACAGATAGAAAAGATAGCCAGGTTAGACACCTCTCATAGTCGAATGAAATTTTATGTCGATCAGATAAAACTCCCTGAAGTGTCTTTCAATAAAAAAGCCCCTTAAGTAGGGGCTTTTTTATTTTTATTATCTAATTATTCTTAAGCGGTTGCCGTCTGTGATTCTTCGTGTAGCTTAGATGACACTTTCAGGTTAACTGTTTTCTTAGCCTTGTTGCCACAATATCCGCATTGGTAATGCTTCAATAATTCGCCTTCTTCTGTAGCGGTTGGCTCTCTTACAATTTCCTCGCGCACTACTTTAAAAGTTTGGTAATTGCACTCAGGGCATTGAATTGCATGTAAGTGACCAGAATATTTCTCAATTTTAATATAGCCAGTTTCATCATCCTTCCACACATCATAATCCATGGAGAATAGGTTCTCCTCAGCTTGCATACCTTCATCCAGATAAGCGTCTTCTTCTTCTTCACTAAGAAGCTTCATAGGCTTTCCAGTCTTAGGGGAAATCCTTGGCTTATATCTGAGTACCTTTAATCTCTTCTCAATGAAGAATGGATAGTAGAATTTAAGCAGGTTTTGAATGATTAATGCCACAATCATTCCCATTGACACGGTAGTGAAAACACGAACGAAGATCCACAATGCATTCAGTTCAATAATGTTGGCATTTGCAAAAAAGCAGGCCCCGATAACGATAATAAGTGCAGCAAACCAAAGTACTTTAATCTCATTTTTATTAATGAAATCATACTTTGTCTTACTATCAGACGTGGCTACCAATTTGAGAAAATAACCCAAAATTATGAGCAACCCCACTGCCCAACACGCCATAGCGATGTTTGCGGCAAGACTGTTCCATGAATCATAAGAGGGTAAAGTATTTACTTCCATGTTGCTATTTTTTTATCGTTTCTCAATTCAGGATAACAAATATAATAATCTATACCGCACTACTGTCAACTGGTAACTCAAATATATCAGAAAACAATACAATTTAGCACAGTTTTGGCTTAAAAAGCAATACCAATACCAGACCTTAGTATTTGCTTTTAACTAAATCAGCAAAGTCATTAATCAACTGTATCGCCTCCATTTCGGCCTCCAAAAGGCCCATATGCCCAACATTTTGAAGTACGTTAAATATAATGGTGCTATTTAATTTGGCTTGTTCTTCGAGTGTGCCCAAATCAATTACGGGGTCATGTTGACCTGCTATTATAAGAATAGGAACCTTTGCTTTGATTAAAACTTCCTCAGAAGAAGGCCTATCTCTCATTGCCTCAGTATATGCCAAAAACGTTGATTCAACGGTTTTTGAGGCAATTTTATACACAAAAGGGATTGAATTGTGATCTTTTAAATAATACAGCCCAGGTACAAAAGAGTCTATAAAATTGCTGACTCCATGTTTCTTAACAAACGCTATTACTTTGTCCCGATTTTCTCTCTTTGAAGGTGTATCTGGCCTGGCCGTAGAGTGAAACAACCCAATACCAGCATACAATTCAGGGTTTTGATCCAACATGGATAGCGCCACATAACCACCCAATGAATGACCTATGAGAATGGCATGATTAAATCCTTTTGACACCACCCACTGATTGAGGGATTGTGCTATTTCTTTAATTGAGAAATTAGATTTTGGCAGCTTACTCAAGCCAAATCCAGGCAAGTCCACGGCAATCACCTGGAATTCATCCTTTATTTTGGTGGCCAATGAATCCCAAATCTCTGAAGATTCACAAAATCCATGAATTAATATGATAGGGAGTCCCTCTCCTTTTGATCTAAAATGAATAGAGGTCATATAGTGTCTAAACTTGCCTTGCCACTGGCTCCAGCATTGCAACTACAGCCTCCATGATTCCCTGGGTGTCAAAGCCACACTCATGATGCAAATCAGCCTGCTCACCATGCTCTATGACCTGATCAGGAATTCCTAATCTCCTAATCATGGCATGGTAGTTATGATCTGCCATAAATTCTAAGACAGCGCTTCCAAATCCTCCCTGAATACTTCCATCCTCCACGGTAATTACTTTGGAATACTTTTTAAACACTTCATGCAGCATAGCTTCATCTAAAGGTTTCACGAAGCGCATATCATAATGACCAATTTCAATTCCTTTGGCTTGCAATAATTCACAGACATCCACTGCAAAATTGCCAATGTGTCCTATGGTTAAGATGGCAAGCTCTTCACCCTCCTTGATTTTCCTTCCCGTTCCAATTTCAATTTCCTTAAATGGTGTCTTCCAATTTGCAATGACTCCCTGACCACGAGGGTATCTAATTGAAAAGGCGCTGCCTTCTCTGGGCAGTGAAGCAGTGTACATCAAATTCCTGAGCTCTCTTTCATTCATGGGCGCAGACACAATCATATTGGGAAGACACCTGAAATAAGCCAAATCGTAAGCTCCGTGATGAGTTGGTCCATCGGCCCCTGCAAAACCAGCCCGATCCAAACAAAAGTTTACCGGAAGATTTTGAATACAAACATCATGTACCACCTGATCGTAGGCCCTTTGCATGAATGAACTATAAATATTACAGAAAGGGATCAAGCCTTGTGTAGCCAGTCCTGCAGAAAAGGTAACGGCATGTTGCTCGGCTATTCCCACGTCAAAGGCTCTGTTAGGCATGGCTTCCATCATGATGTTCATGGAGGATCCGGAAGGCATAGCAGGTGTAATACCCATTATCTTAAGGTTGTCTTTTTCCAATTCCACCAAAGTATGACCAAACACATCCTGATACTTCGGTGGCTGGGGTTTATCATGTGTCTTTTTGAATATCTCTCCCGTTATCTTATCAAAAGTGCCAGGCGCATGCCAGGTGGTTTTGTTTCCCGTTTCAGCAGGGCCAAATCCTTTCCCCTTTACGGTAACACAATGTAAAATCTTGGGTCCCTTTATTTGCTTTAGATCATTGAGCACCGCCACTAAATGATCAACATCATGTCCATCTACTGGTCCAAAGTATCTCAGGTTAAGCGACTCAAAAAAGTTGCTTTGACTTAGTACTGTTGACTTTATACCATTTTCAATTCTGGAAACAATCTCCTGAGCATTCTTGCCAAATCCTGACAACTTGCCAAGCAGATTCCAAACCTCATCCTTGAACTTGTTGTATGTCTGAGAGGTTGTGATGTCAGTTAAGTAATCCTTCAGTGCACCCACATTAGGATCAATGGACATGCAATTGTCATTAAGGACAATAAGAATGTTTGAATCTGAAACACCAGCATGATTCAGTCCTTCAAATGCAATTCCACCTGTTAATGCACCATCTCCAATGACTGCAATGTGTTGCTTTTCGGGATCACCCTTATACTTGGAAGCCACCGCCATTCCAAGCGAGGCAGACACTGACGTTGAAGAGTGACCCACGCCAAAAGTATCGTATTCGCTCTCTGATCTTTTGGGGAATCCTGAAATTCCGCCATATAGGCGATTGGTGTGAAAAATATCTCTTCGGCCAGTTAAGATCTTGTGACCATAAGCCTGATGTCCCACATCCCAAACCAATTGATCCTTGGGGGTATTAAAAACATAGTGTAATGCCACGGTAAGCTCAATGACCCCTAAACTAGCGCCAAAGTGACCTCCATAAACCGATACATTATCTACAATAAACTGACGTAGTTCATCGCAAAGCTTAACTAACTGGGCCTGGTCGAGCTTTTTGAGGTCTTCTGGGCTTTCTATTCGGCTTAGCAACTTTCCGGGTTTAATTAGCATTGTCTTTAGGGGGGTATCTATGCTAAAACAAAGACTTAAGGTAAGTGTTTAGTTTAAATTTTGTCAATTGGAAGGCAAATTTAAGCATTCCTTCTCAAAAGGATTTCTTGCCGGATTTCAATACTTTTGCACCCTTATGACAAAAGAGAATTTTGAAGTCCATTTGCCTCTATTTGAAGGTCCATTTGACCTCCTGTTGTTCTTCATTGAAAGGGATGAATTGGACATATATGATATTCCTATAGCCCGTATAACCAACGAGTTTTTGGATTACCTCCATCACCTGGAAACGCTCAACATTGAGGTGGCCAGCGAGTTCATTTTAGTGGCTGCTACATTGATGAGAATCAAGTCAAAAATGCTTCTCCCCCGACCTCAAATAGATGAGGAGGGAAATGAGATTGATCCACGCGAAGAATTGATCAAGCACCTGCTCGAGTACAAAAAGTACAAATCTGTAATTGATGATTTCCACAAAATGGAAGAATCAGAATTGCAAAAAGAAAAGCGAGGTAACATAATGAAGGAACTTCGTTCGTTGGCAGAGAGCACTAATGTGGAGGCGGAGCTTCAGGATATCGATCTCTATAAGCTCCTAACTGTTTTTGAAAAAGTGCTAAAAAGGCACGAAGAGGAAAAGAATAAACCTGTACATCAGGTAATTCAATATCC
>DATCZR010000266.1:0-16477 GCA_036525835.1 Cyclobacteriaceae bacterium | reverse complement strand
TTGCTGTTGAGGAAATCATCTTCTAGCAATTCAGGGTGATGAATCATGAGGTAGGTATACAAAGCTTCATTTTTTCCAATCCGAATTCTTCTTAGGTAATAGTCATTATGCCAGGCGTGAATTCCTGATGACGTCCCCAATACCAAAGAAGAAGTTCCAGAAGGTTTAATGGTCGTACATCGGGCTGCGAATTCAATTCCAATTTTGGAAGACACGTCCAGATTGACATGCTTCACTTCCTCTGCAGCCTCGTTCAAGTCGAGCCTGGTGACTTTGCCACTGGCAATACCAGTCATACCCACACCAATAAGTGCATCTTGTTCTGTTGTCGCTTTCCATTCGTCACGCAAGTAATGAAAATCAGTAAACCCTGCTTGTAAGGTGCCGAGGAATGCAGCCGCCCTGGCCCTTGCATTCAATTCCTCCTGCGACTCAACATCAGAAACATTTACCTCACAAAGGTTGCAAAACTGGAAAGGGCGCAACGCAATTTCACAACACGGGTTAGTGCCCCAATCCATATCATTAGTAAAATAAAATCCTGGCTCTCCTGATCCTGAGATTTCTATTTTTTTCCATAGCTCAAAAAATTCTTCTTCACTTGTAGTATCTCTTGGTAAAACAACTGAGTTATTTGCGCGACCTCTTTGTTCATTCAGCTCCCACCAATTACCAAACTTGCAAGTAAGCATCTCTTCATCACCATGTGAAAACAAGGCAATCATAGCTGATCTGCGAATACCTCCAGCCAATACTGCATTGGCCAAATGGCACATGATGTCATGGCACTCCAACGGAGTCAACTTTTGACCATCCTTTTTTTGATCCAAGATAGACTGAACATGAGCGATACACATTTTCAGCGGTTCAGGTCCTGGTGCCTTCCCTCCTGCCGTTACTAACCTTGCTCCCTTGGGTCGAATATCTCCATAGTCAAAGTCGGGGATATAGTTGCTCTCATTGAAATATCCCTTCAACAATACTTTCACGGCATCTGCCCATCCTTCGAGGCTATCACCTATTAAAAACCTTTTTCTATTCTCTGCCTTTTTAATCGGAGGCAATTTTTCTACATGGTGATACTGAACGGAATAACCAACTCCGGTACCTCCCAACAATAAGAATAGTGTTTCCGAAAACGCCCTGATATTATCAACTGGCAAATAGGCGCAATTATAAATTCGTGAGTTGTTTCGCTCAATGGCTGGTCCGGCAAACTGCATGGCACGCATAGATGGCAATACCTTTTTTTCTTGCACCCACTTCATCGTCTCGCTGATTTCATCAGAAAGTTGAGGGTATTTTTCAACCATCATTAATTCATAACGTTGACAAATTTCATCCCAGGTTTCCCTGCGGTTGAGTTCAGGTAAGTACCTGGCGTACTTCATATACACAATGAGGTCGCTTAGAATTTGTTGATTGAGCTGCATGATTTATTAATTCTTACTTATTTTTTCAAAAAGGATATTGTTTTCAAGATGTATGTGCTGCATCAGGTCATTATCGAATTCTTCCAGTTTCCTGAAGGTCACACTATATGTTGTACAAACATCTGATGGCAGCGTATAGTTGCTTGTAAGCTGACGAATTTCTTTAATCAAATTTCCAGCGCCCTCATGCTCCCTCATCATTACAGAAAGGGGTTGCTCAAGGGGGATTCTTGATGGGTTCTCCAACATCATCTTAATGGCCGGAAATAGCACTCTTTCCTCTTTGTTCATATGTTCAATTAATTCCTCTGCTAGTCGTTGGAATTTATCTCGCACATGATAAAGCTCTGGATGTGCCTCGCCATGCACATTGCATATTTTGTCAAGCAGTTCGTAAAGCATGGGTATCCCTTCCTTGACATAGGCATGGTGCTGATCCAGAATATAGTCCACAAGCAATGAAGGACTCCATTTTTTAAAATTGATCGAAGTACCTGCATGCTTTGTGTCGGTGGTAATCTCCTCCCATACCTTCCCCGATGTTACTCCTGCCTTATTACAGGCTTCGTCAAAACTTCGCTGTCCTCCGCAGCAATAATCTATTCTGTATTTGTTGAAAACTTTCAGAGCATGCGGAAACTGTATGGCCACTTCCGCAACTGACATCTCGGGGGATTGTGTCTCGGTATGCATGTTATCATGGATTTAGCTGGCACTAAACTATATCCTACGGAACAGCCGTACTATGACATGAATCATATTCGGCAAACAATTAGAAAAGATTATGAGCGTAACTTTCTGGCTTGGCCAACCCAGTCGTCTCGAATGATACGATCCGGAAAATATTTGAGTGCCTTACCAACCTGATCTATGGTCTTTTTATCAAATTGGCTTATCTGCTTAAAGGAATAAACGCCCATGGCGTACAATTTACGTGAAATAGCAGGTCCAATGCCTTGTATCATAGTCAGGTCACTAATTTCATCTTCCTTGGGTACGCGCAATTCAGACTTGCTTTGATTTTCGAATTCAAGTTGCTTCACTTTAAAGCGGAGATGAGACACCTCTGCACCCAATCGTTCAGCTCGTGGTCTGAGTTCATCTAACTCACTTGAAAGCCTCTCTTTTTCTGAGTCTGCTTCTTTGAACTGCTCTTTTATTGATACTAATTCGTTCTTTGTTTGTTGATAGGCCTGACTTTTTTGAGCAAGCGCACTTTTATAGTGCAGCTCCAGATACGACATTTCGTTTTTCAGTGCCTCCTTATCATTCTTAAGTGAACGCGTCTCAAACTTTAGCTCCTTGCGTTCATGTTCTTCCGTAAAAAAAGCGATCCTCCAGCGCTTAATGGGTTCTTCTTGCAAGTAATAGGCCGCCAGAAACCCAATAAGAAACGCGCCCAGCGTCATAAATAATATTTCAATGATTGCAACTGCATTGCTTGTCCCATTAAATGTGGCGGGATCCGTGTTTAATCCCTTAACAGTAAAGAGGTACCAGACGGAACACGCAACACACCACACCACAAACAAGACAATGGAGAGATAAACTGTTCTTCTGCTATTCACAGTTCGAATTTAACTTTTTATTAAGGTATTTTTATAGGAAATTTATTAAAAGTCACTCTAGTAGTGCCCTCAAATTCTGGGTAATTGCTCTCCTGTAAGCTAATTTAAAACGCGCCTGTCTCCAATGGGGCTACTTTGTCTTTGGAAGCGCTGATGCTAAAGGCAAAGCCAGAGAACTAATCAAACCTCGGTTTGCTTCAGAATTCCCCAAAGCTATGAGCACACACGAAAACTAGTTATATAAAGATAAAGTGTGATCCTTCTCCATCTGCCAGCGCGTACATATCCCCTACCGTTATGATGCCCTTTACTTCAGCAAGGAAATCTTCTTTCTTCAGTTTGAACATGTCAGCAGCTAGTTTGCATGCAAAGATTTCGCCACCTGCCGCATCAATCATTTCTATAAACTCAGTAACGTGAGGAATATCCATTTTGTCCATTTGTTTTTGCATCATATAGGATGCAAATGCCTCAAAGCCAGGGAGGCCTCCTATCATAGTTGGCATGGCCGGCATAAAAGCAGGATTACCTACAGTGGCTGTATGTAAATGATCGGCTTTTGCTTTTGTAATCGCATCTAATCCAAAAAAGGTGAAGAACAATTTTGCATCTCTGCCATCGGCAAGTGCTCCGTTGGCCATAATTAATGCTGCATACACATCTTCCAGTGTGCCTTTAGAGCAGATGATCATTACTTTTTTTACGGTATCCTCCTTTTTATAAACCGGCACATTCTTCTTTAATGTCACGGGATTTTCTTCTAATATGTCATTCATGGCATTTTACATTTTAAGGTGAATTAACTTATTTCAAATACAGCTTACAGGTTTTGGAATTCCTGCAATCCTGCTAGATACTTTTAACGGTCCGCCTGGAAATAATTGGTAGAATTGTTTGATGTCCACGATTCCGGATTTTCCAACTTTCCTAATGTTTAATGCAACTTCTTCTGCCTGTTTCTCACGCAACCAATTCAATACTTCAAAATGCTTATCTGTTAATTCTATGTCATATTCGGCTGCAGTTTTAAGGGCCCATTCTTTAGTCCATTGAGATGGATTTTTCAGATAGCCCTCTTCATTCACTTCAATTTGTTGTCCATTTAATGTTAGCGTTTCCATAGTCATTTATTTATAATTCTTTATCCATTATTTAACTAATTCTTTTCCTGCCATTGACATGTTTGTACTTACTGGCAATTTCTTTCCTGTCAAAAGCATATGCCAATACACCCATTTGAACATGAGTTTACCATAATGATTGGCTCTTGTTACTTTTAATAAACCCATCGGGCCAACCACAGGCCATGGATATACACCAGGTAAAGGCTCTGTGGTGTAATTGAAATCAATCAGTGCAGCCTTTCCATATCCTGTTTCAATGAAGCAATTTGAATGGCCATCAAACTTGGCCTCTAGAGGTTGCCCATTGATGTAACTCAAAATGTTCTCAAGCAAAATCTCTCCTTCAAAATGGGCAACAGACCCTGCCTTAGATGCCGGTACATTGGTGGCATCTCCAATAATGAAAACGTTTTCCAGTGTTTTAGACTTCAATGTTTCCTTATCGGTAGGAATAAAATTTAATCCATCCTCATCTCCCAAATTACTTCTCTCAATTACCTCGTCTCCCTTGTGTACCGGAATAGATACCAGCAGATCAAAAGGTACTTCTTGCTCATCATAGGAAACCAGTACTTTGCGATCCTCGTCTACTCTTTCCAAATAGAAATCTGGAACTACTTTAATGTTTTTCTCATTAAGCAATTGACTTAACATTTTGGTAGCCTTGGGTTTGGTGAATGCTCCGGATAAAGGTGTTACAAAAGATATTTCAACTTTGTCTCGAATTCCTATCTCTGTAAAATAGGCATCAGCAAGGAAAGCAAATTCTAGTGGAGCTACTGGGCATTTTATAATTGTTTCCGCAAGGTTGATTACCATTTTACCGCCGTTCCATTTTTGCAATTTCTTCGCCAGTTTGGTTGTGCCCTCATAGGTGTAGAA
The DNA here is from genome assembly GCA_036525835.1 of Cyclobacteriaceae bacterium. Classification (GTDB taxonomy): domain Bacteria; phylum Bacteroidota; class Bacteroidia; order Cytophagales; family Cyclobacteriaceae; genus ELB16-189. Next base: position 11,470 of record DATCZR010000266.1, on the reverse strand, counting down.
ATCAAAAATGTCTTTATACCACAGTTTTCCTTTTAAGCCTTGTGTTTCTTCTGGGACCGGTATCGTGCCTGTGGCTATAATAAGGAGGTCATAACGTAAAAAGCGTCCATTGTCCAATCCAACTTCATTTCGCTCAGGCTTTATTTTATTAATTTCAGATACAATAAATTCAACTCCATCAGGTATGAAATCCGCTTTGGGCTTAACTATATCTTCTGGTTGGTAGATGCCAAAAGGAATAAATAGGAAGCCAGGCTGATAATAATGCTGCTCATCTCTGTCAACAATAGTTATTTGCCACTCTCTATGATTTAGTGTTTTGTGAAGCTTATTGGCCATCATCGTGCCGGCCGTTCCTGCTCCCAAAATGAGTATGTTTTTCATAGCTTTTCTCTGTTATTGCCGGTCAAAACTAGTCGCCGAACTAGGCCATTCCCATGATAAGTATCAAAGGCCGGCGTGATTCTACTCATCTAAAGACATGAATCTTGTTACAGATAAGCCGTTTTATAACACTTTTCTGAGGGACTGCAACCTCCTAATCGATTGGTGAACAATTTCCATTTCTCTACTATGCATGAGGCCCTTTCAACACTAGGCTTATTCTTGGGTAAGAGTGATGGCAGCGTCTCATTTCGTTTTAGTGATGCTAATTCTCAAGAGGTCATCACTGATATCGAAAAAACGTGGAAAAGTTTAGCCCCTGGTCAGCCATTTCAATATTCTTTTCTCGATGAGGATTTTGGTAACATGTATGCCTCCGAGCAACGTCTTGGAAAAATATTCGTGTTGTTTGCTGGTCTTGCTATTGTAATTGCTTGCCTTGGATTATTTGCACTAACCTCGTTCACAGCTGAACAAAGATCTAAAGAGATCGGTATTCGGAAAGTGCTTGGTGCAACGGTCAGTGGCATTGTTGTACTGCTTTCCAAGGAATTTGGAAAACTCATACTAATTGCGTTTGTTATTGCTATTCCGATCGCTTGGTACAGTGTAGATTGGTGGTTGAAAGGATATGTTTATAAAACTGAAATTGGAGTGACCGTTTATGCCATTGCAGGTATTTCCGCTTTGCTCATTGCCTGGTTCACCATGGGCTTTCAATCTATCAAGGCGGCACGATCTAATCCAATAGATGCCCTTAAAAACGAGTAGAGGAATAGGAATTTAATCAAACCGGTCTTTCACGAAAGTAACTTTTGTTTTTCCGTGAGGGGCCGGTTTTCCATTTTGATCCAGGTTTACAAATATTAATTTGTCAATCGTAAGAATCGGATCGCGCGTCATCTTGTTGCGTACCTCACATTTTAAGGTAATTGAAGTTCGTCCAAACTCAGTGGCCAATATTCCGATTTCAATGATATCACCTTGCTTTGGCGCAGAAATGAAATTGATCTCAGAAACATATTTTGTTACCACATGCTTGTTCTCCAATTGAACAATCGCATAAATAACCGCTTCTTCATCTATCCATTGCAAAAGTCTTCCCCCAAATAAAGTTTCATTAGGGTTGAGGTCCTCAGGTTTTACCCATTTTCGTGTATGAAAGTTCATCCGAGAAATGTTATTTAATCGTTCGAATCAATTGCTCATAAAACCATATGCCATCCTGATAGCCCTTAACGCTTATCCGTTCATTTATTCCATGATAGCCAATAGGATCATTCATGGGACTGAACTTAATAATCTGTGAAGAGACTTTTCCAAAATGCCTGGAGTCCGTAGCCCCTATCATTAAGAACGGAGTGACTATGGTTTTGTCAAAACTTTTTCTGGCAGCGGTTTCTACCCATTTAAACCCGGGACCATCAACTGAAGTAACTGCGGATGGATCATTGCCAAAACTTAGTCTTGACAGTTTCACCCGATCATCACTAATGGCTGCTGCAACATGATTTTCCACTGATTCTTGCGTGTCTCCTGGAAGGATTCGAAAGTTTATCGTGGCACTCGCCAAAGTGGGTATTACATTGTCTTTGATGCCAGCCTGAATAATCGTTGGGGCAATTGTTGTTCGCACCATTGCATTACCTCCAGGGCTTTGCTCATATATCCCAACAATCACTCCTTTGAACAACCATTGATTGGCAAATACCATTTTTTGAAGAAATGGTTGCTCTGGTCCAATATAACTAATGAAGTCCTGGGTTGATTGTGATAAGTCGGCTTCAAATGGGTTTTCCCTCAACCTTACAATTGCATTAGACAAAATATCAATGGCCGTTTCGGTAGCCGGCATGGACGAATGCCCTCCAACTTGTTCTACTGAGAGATCCAATGACATGTAGCCTTTTTCTGATGTACCAATTAGTGCTACAGGCTGAGTAATTCCTGGAATCTTATCTCGGGTTATTATTCCTCCTTCATCAATCACTAAATCTGCTTTTACATTTCTTGATTCAAGTAATCTTGCAATAGCAATCGCTCCTTTGCCGCCAATCTCTTCATCATGGCCAAACGACAAGTAGATGGTGCGATCTGGCTGAAAGCCTTCACTTAATAATTTCTCTATTGCCTCCATAATTGAAATTACGTTCATCTTATCGTCTGTGGTGCCTCGCCCCCAAATGGTGTCATTTTTTATAACGCCTTCAAACGGATCGACTGACCATAGCTCTTCTGTTCCAGACTCGAGTGGTACCACATCCATATGCGCCATCAATACTACCGGATTTGCAGCGCTATTTTTTCCAGTCCATTTGTACAACAAACTGTGTTGGGCTACTACTTCTTTCTCTAGATTTTGGTTTATCAATGGATAGCTTTCATTTAGAAAGCGATGAAATCCATTGAACTCAGCCGTGTCAGAAGGAATGGTATCTGCAAACGATATCGTTCTGTATCGAATGGCTTGTACGAAATGTTGGAGCGATGCCTGCGAAAGAGCAGGGGAAGGCTCAGCGGCAACGTCCAACTGCTTTGACTTGAACTCAAGCGTATTAAAAAGTAGGACTCCGACCAGAACAATTACCAAGGCCAGAACAACAGTAATAAATTTTCTCATGATCTACTTAAATCTTTTTCCGTGCTTAAATACCATATCAACATCTTGCAATAGGTCGATATACCTAAGCACATCCCCTTTAACGGCAATAATATCAGCATACTTTCCTTCAGAGATTGTGCCATAGTCTTTATCAGCTCCCATAGCCACAGATGGCCAGTAGGTAGCCGCTCTAATGGTGTACATCGGATCAAGTCCGAATTCATTGACCCATACATCTAATTCGTTCCAGGTACTTTGGCTATGAAATTTCATGGGGATGCCACTATCGGTACCTATTAACAAAACCACTCCAGCATCTTTCAACTGTTTTACTTTTCGCTCCAGGGTTGGCCTACGAATAGGATTGAGTTGAAAGTAAGAAAGTTCTCCTGGTTTCTGAATAGATTGTTTGATGTCATTAATAATTGAATCAGGTAAATCAAGATGCCATGAATCATTGTCGAGTCTTTCCGGATTGTCGCGCATGTATTCGTAGTTGTAGAGTCCTTCTACGGTGGGCGTCCAAAACAAAGGACCTAAATTCATTTGAGCTGTTCGTTCCTTGATCATCTGCATAATGTCTTTAGGGTATTCCGGTGCAGATGATAGTCCTGTATGTTCAAAACAATCCACACCTGCCTTTATTCCTCGCCTTATTTCTTCAGGGCGATGTGAATGAGCTACTACTTTTAATTTGTTTTTGTGTGCTTCATCTACCACAGCATTCACTTCTTGTTGAGTCATTTGATCCTGATCAATAAGCTTGATGCAATTAACCCCTGCTTTCGCTAATTGCTTAATTTTATTTCTCGCATCCTGCTCTCCATTGGTACCCCACCTGAATGCTTCTGTTCCTGGGTATGGGGCATGCTGAATAAAGGGTCCCGACATATACATGGTGGGTCCAGGTAATTCTCCTTTATTTATTCTATCACGAACATTGATACTTGCTTGCAGTGGAGCCCCTAAATCTCTGGCGCTGGTCACCCCTGCCATCAAGAGCTGATGGGCAGAGGCGGGCATGATTACTTTCTCAAGTAATGGCAAATAGGTTTTGTCCCAATGCGTGTAATCACTGTGGCCGTTGATCATTAAGTGCACATGCATGTCCCATAATCCAGGCATTACACTCATACCTTCCGTTGAAATTAATTGGGCATTCGCAGGAATTGCCAATTGCCCGACCTGTCCAATTGCTTTTATCCGATCGCCTTCAATAATAATTACACTATTTCGCAATGGAGCTCCTCCGAAACCATCAATTAGCGTACCGCCCACCAACACTTTTACATTTTCTTGCGCAAATGAGTCAACGGCAATCAACAAGAATAGCAGCGTGATTATCTTTTTCATCTTTGAATTGGATTAATTGAAAAGATAAAGAAATTTTTCAATGATAATGCCAACTAAAAGTCTCCGACTTTAAAGCACTTGTCATCCGGAGGGGGACCGATATTAGGAGTATGGGTAGGAATATTATCGCATGTGTAGCCCGCTGATGCATACTTATCGCCCCAGGCCATACAGGCTGTAGTGGAGCAAAAAGGACCCGCGGTCCCACTTGAGCCACCTAAGTCGATTTCGCACTGTGCATCACCACCACAATCCCAATTGGCATAAACGAAAGTGGCCGCCAAGCTATTATTAGGTTCAATGGCACAGCTTTCACAGGATTGACCCGATGCCCCACATTCAGCAATGGTGGCATAACATTTTGAAAGATTTTTACCATAAAAGGGCAGCGAGCAGCATTTACCGGAACTGGGGCAAAAGAAGGGGAACAATGGATCTGTACAAAAAATAACACCTTCCTCCTGTTTCTCCACACAGTTTGAGGTTAATGATACAACTAGTAGAAACAGGAATAACTTCCTTATTAGCATGCTATATTGAACCATAGACTTAAGTGCGTGATGTTGAGTACTAAATGTAGCCAGAAGAACTCACCAGCACAATATCAAGTTTAGTTGTCAGGTGGTTGTCTAAGTCTTATTGGATTGGAAGGTTATCAAAATCGCCCCTCATATAGCGATATCTCTTTCTTGCCTCAGCTGCGTAAACGCTACCCGGAAATTTGTTAAGGAATTCTCGATAGATTTCCATCGCTTTATCTTTGTCCATTTTATAATTTTCCATGATATCGCCTTGCATGAAGTAAGCATCGTCTGCGAGAATGTCATCACCGTATTCATCAATTATTTTTTGCAATAATTCATATGCCAAATCAAATTCACCTCGCTTCAACCTGATATTGGCTTCCAGCCAATAAACATCATCTAAAATAGATGTATTTGAAATGGGTAAATCCGAAGTTGATAATGAATCTGAACTAATGATGAAAGATACCCCTTTTCTAATTCCACTTTTTAATTCCTGCATTTTTTCCAGCGCTTCATCTATTTTATTTTGATACAATAAGAGTTCAATCCCTGCATACATTTGCAATGCCTGCCCTGTGGAATCAAAGGTTGTGTTTTCCTTAATCCGTATGCTCAACTCCATTGCATCGTTGGCAATCTCTCTTGTGGTAGCCTCCTTCAAAATGTCAAGATGCTCCTGAGCCAAAGCAAAATCACCTTTGTAATAAGAAAGTTTGGCGTTCCTCAACTTGGCTTCATAGCCAATGGGTGTTTCTCGTTGAGCTCGCTCTACTTGTGAATAAAGCAGCGTTGATTCCCAGGGCTCTTCCTTTAACATATACATATCCCCCAGTTCCAATTTGGTTTTGGCTTTTATATAGGGGGGTACCCTTGGGTTTGCGATCAACTCATTCATCTTGTAAACAGCTGCCTCTTTTTCGTCCAAGAGGTAACCGTATAATAAAGCCTGGCTCAATACAGCTTCGTAGGCATTTATGTTGTCAGGGTAATTATCTACGAAAGACTGGTATTCATCAATCAGGTAACGGACCGAATCCTTATTAACGGGAAAACTCTTTTTAACCTTGGCTTCTCGAGCCTGTATTTGTCCCAGACGGGCAGGTAAATAGTTGTCGGTATTACTGTACTCCTTTACAACGTAGCTGAAGCCTTTATCTGCATTTTCAAAGTCTTCGTTACTTAGGGCAATTTGCGCAATTTCTAATGTCTTTGATGTTTCTTTTTTGAATCGCTTGTCATACGCACGAGCCTGTATGTAGGCTCCGTAAAAATTCTTTTGTTGCAGGTTGACCCAAATCAATAAATCAGAATAGACTTCGAAATCCGGTTTACGTTGAACTTTGTCATAAAGCAAATTTTCCAAAGACTCCATTTCTTCAGGTTTCGTTAACAGAATCTGAAGCAGATTTTTCACATAATTTATATTTCCTGGAGTCTGTGTAACATAGTTGAGGTACTCCTCCACCATGGCGTCTCTGTTTCCCTGGAGCCGATAAAGGTTGGCCAGTTCCAATGTAAAAAGGGTGTTGTTCGAGTTGGCATCTCGAGCTTCCTGCATAGCCATAACTGCATACTCGGTAAGTCTATGACCAGCGAGGTAATCCGATATAGATTTGATTTTGTAAATATCCGTGGCACTACTTTTAATGATAGATTTAAATTGTTTTTCAGCCTTTTGTACATCCCCGGATTTAATGTAGACCAAACCCAAATCCAGGCGGTAAGTAATACGATCATCAACTTTTCGAATAAGTTTTTCAACATAGTCTTCGGCATCTTTATACTTGGCAAGGTCCAACAATAGGTTAAGATAGTCGTTGTGTATTAATGGAATGTTGATAAAATTTTTGGCCAGGTCCTCATAAACTTTCAGCGCCTTTTCCTTTTCGCCTTTTAAAACGTATTCATGAGCAATTTGAATATCCTCCCGATTTTGACCGAATGAAAAAGAGATAGAAGCTGTGCACAGCAAACAGACTAATGTTATATTATATATTATATATTTTAAATAAGCATAATAAGGGCTGTGCATTTGTGGATAAGTATATAAGATTAACGTTGTTGTGTTTTAGTTGTTTATAAAAAGTTAGTGTTATTTAGGTAGATATTAGTAAAACACACAATTATATAGTGTTATAAACATTTAGTCGGTTTGTGGATAAATTGATTTAACAAATAAAAGCATTGTTTATAAGCTATATTGATTACAAAGTTATCAACGAAATATAAGCGTTTTGGTAGGTATTTTGGTTATTCGTTGACTCCCCCTTTATGAGGGGTGAGCTATCCACATTATTTTAGAATATCAACATTAGGGGACCAAGTTCCCAATTGGCCCGGATTGGGAAATCGTATTTCTTGTCAGCTGTTTGGTATATAAAAATTTGCTCAGGTTCTTCCCATTTAAAAATGTTGCCAGGGTCCCATATCCCGTTATTATTATTATCAATAATCACTTTTAATCGGTAATTACCAGCGGGCAGATAGGTAAAAGTGTAACTCCCAATGTCCCTAACTTCTTCTATAATTTCTCCACCCGTATTCAAGAGTTGTATGACATAGTGTGGTTTGTTTGTCATTGTTTGTATCAACAAAGTGCCAGTATTGTTTTTATTAGCGAAGGGTATTTCAAATTTTCTGGCTTTACTACTATCTGATTCAATACTAACAACTGCTCCGAATCCCAGAATTAGTTCAGGCTTAAACTGTAAGGTTTTTGTTCTGGCCCTCAGTTCTTTTTTGTTGGGATCAAGTTTACTTTTTAGAGAATCTGTTTGTGTTGATTCAATGGTTCTGAATAGACTATCGCTAGGGATTACTTTTTTTATCGTTAAAAGTTTAAGAATAGAATCATAAGAAAAATTCTCTTTAGTGAACGTGATCATAGTTGTGGAATCCACTTTTATGCCTATGCTATCTAAATTAAGCGAGTGTATTGGTTTAGATAGCTCAAGGATTTGCAAGAGTTCTTTTTTTTCTAGGTTATACTTGAGCTTATTGCTATTTAAAGTAAAATCACTTGGGATGAATTTTGCTTCGAATGATTTAATATAGAAGGTCGTGTCAATTTGAAAATTGACACTATCTATAGCTGAAAGGGTAACCGCTAAGCTATCATTTGCTGTTTTAGGATTATAGATTACAATTTCTGATTGATTGTCTCCGTAGGAGTTGATGATAGTTTCAGGAGATTTCTCATACAGTGAATAGCCGTTTAGGTTTTTATTGAATTTGATTGTAGTATAAAGACCATTGTTTCTAATGTTGTTAATAGCGAGCGGTCTGCTATCCAGGTTTACAAGTGTTATTGATAATGAATCAGTTGGACCATTTAAAATGATAGGATCTGCCAGGAACCCGTATTTTTCTGTACGGCTTTCTACTTTCAAGTTCTTGTTTTTATCCTCGAAAGCATAGATGTGATAGATGTCATCCTTAATGTTCTCAAGACTAAATTCACCACTTTTTGATGAGATTGTAAAGTAGGTAGGGGTGTGGTCGAAAATATTGAATGTGTCAGATTTATAAAGAGCAACTGTAATGTTTTCTGGAATGGATTCTTTTAATGCTAGTTTTACCTTGCCCTGAATTAATAGAGAATCTATTAGTGGGCCAGTACTAAAGGCCAGGCGTAAATTTATAGGCGCGTTGTTTTCGGTAATGTCTTTAATTCCATCCCTAAAGGAAATAGAATAGGTTGTATTTTCTTCCCATCCATTTGCAGGTGAAATGGTAACCGTATTTTTTCTAACCTTGAAGTCAACATCTTTGCCAACTGATGGCGAGATCAATATTTCTTCTTTAGGGTTATAGAGATCCACCGGTTCATCAAATAGTAATTCAATACTTTTTCCCTTGAAGTTTCTTTGTTTGTGAATGGGCTTAGAGCTGAGTAAATCGGGAGGGTCTTCATCTTTCGGACCACCCATGGGTGTGGTTTGGCTGGCGCAGCTCCAGAGCAATAAGAGATAGTATATTGTGTATAACCGAGTGCTAAATTTAGCCATGCCGTGCAATATAGATAAGGCTAGAATAATTCATTGATTTTTTGGCTTTCTCATTGGAGGTCATCCCGCGGATAAAAGCTTTGATTGGGCTAATAATATTATGCCTGGCTTTGTTTTTATATTTTTCACTTAGTAAGGAGACGTAATAGGAATCCATTTTCAGGGGTACTTTATCCAAAAGTTGGAAGCCCTGCGCTTCAAATATGGCTTTCATTTGAGATTGTGAAAAATGCCATAAGTGACGGGGCACATCGTATCCAGCCCAATGTTCTTTATAATGGTCGGCATCGTGTGATTTGTAATTTGGCACCGCTACAAATAGGTACCCATTTTTGTTGAGCCGGATTTTCAATCTTGATAGAAGTTGATCGGGCGTTGCAATATGTTCCAGTACATGCCATAGTGTAATCACATCGAATTTGCTTGTAGACAATTCATCCAGAGTTGGCTTTACGGGGCCATTATACTTTAGCAAAAGATCATTGGCTTTGGTACGGGCATTTTCAGCGGGCTCAATGCCTAGGACACGCCATTGTTGAATGGCCATGTATTCAAGAAATTCTCCAGTGCCGCACCCATAGTCAAGAATTACACCCTGCTGTTTATATATATTTATTAATCTGAATTTTCGCCTCAGGGCCAATTTGCGGGCTTGCAAATAAATTAAGTCAAAGATGTTATTTGATTTACCCGAATGGGAGATGTATGCTGAAGATTGATAAAATTTTCCAATGCTGTCTTCATCAGGTCGTGGATTGGTCAATCGAAGCTGACAATTTTCGCATTCCTGAATAGTAAAGAACTCCTGACTAAAGGTGTGGTCTTTACAGGTGAGAATATTTCGAAAAGAAGTTCCCCTGCAAACTGGGCAACTTTTAACCAGTTCGGTCTCCATCAATTCTATTTGCCCATGTAAATAGTAAGTACTGAAATATCTGCGGGAGAAACTCCACTTATCCTGGAGGCTTGACCAAGGGTTTCAGGTTTGATCTTTTTCAGCTTTTCCCGCGCCTCGGATGACAATGCTTTCACTCGATCATAATCGAAGTCAGGTTTGATTTTGTAATTTTCTAGACCTTCAATTTTATGAGCAAGTTTTTGCTCTCGGTCGATATAAGTTATGTACTTCACCTGTATCTCGGCCTGTTCTTGGACTTCTTCAGTAAATGCAGATACTGAATCATTTATGACGGAGTGTACTTTCTTTAACTCGTTCATTCCTATTTCAGGACGTTTCAGAAAGTTTACAACAGGAACTCTTTCTCTGATCACTGCAGATTTCAATTCTGATAATTGAGTGTTGACAGCAGTGGGATCGAGTTTTAATTTTTCCAGTTCACTGATCAACTCATCCACTTTCTTCTTCTTCTCCAAAACCAGCTCCAGTCTTTTGTCAGAAGCCAGTCCAATTTGATGGCCAATTTCTGTAAGGCGTAAGTCGGCATTGTCTTGACGCAATAGTATTCTGTATTCTGCCCGAGAAGTGAACATGCGATACGGTTCTATAGTACCCTTATTAACCAGATCGTCTATAAGTACGCCAATGTAGGCCTCAGATCTTTTTAAAATCAAAGGATCTTTGTCGTTGATCTTATTATGTGCGTTTATTCCAGCCATAAGACCTTGGCAAGCAGCTTCTTCGTAGCCTGTAGTGCCGTTAATTTGACCTGCAAAGTACAGATTATCAATGAGTTGTGTTTCCAGCGAGCGCTTGAGTTGGGTAGGTGGGAAGTAGTCATATTCAATGGCGTATCCAGGTCTGAACATCTTCACTTTTTCGAACCCAGGGATAAGCGTGAGTGCCTTGTACTGGATATGCTCGGGTAATGAGGTTGAAAATCCGTTGACATAAATCTCTACCGTGTTCCATCCTTCAGGCTCAACAAAAATTTGATGCCTGTCCTTATCGGCAAACCGATTTATTTTATCCTCTATGGAAGGGCAGTAGCGCGGACCTAAACCTTGAATTCGCCCTTGAAACATGGGAGATTTATCAAATCCTTTTTCTAATTCAGTATGTACGGCCTCGTTGGTATAGGTTATCCAACAACTCATTTGCTTTTTTAGGGGCTGGGTATCCGTAAAAGAGAACTTGGAGGGAATCTCGTCTCCGGGTTGTTCTTCCATTTTGGAATAATCCAAAGATCGGCCGTCTACCCGGGGAGGGGTGCCCGTCTTCATTCTTCCCGATTCAAATCCCAATGTTAATAACTGTTCGGTGATGCCGGTTGCAGCCTTTTCTCCTGTTCGTCCTCCTCCAAAATGTTTCTCTCCTATATGAATTAATCCATTGAGAAATGTTCCGTTAGTTAGAATTACGGCTTTTGATTTGATTTTCAGGCCTAAGGATGTCTCAACTCCAACAACACTGCTATTTTCAACTAACAACCCAGAAACCATTTCTTGCCAGAAATCGATATTTGGAGTTCTTTCCAGCATGTTGCGCCATTCCTCAGCGAACTTCATTCGGTCGTTTTGGGTTCTCGGGCTCCACATCGCTGGCCCCTTACTCTTATTGAGCATTCTAAACTGGATCATGGATTTATCAGCCACAATTCCAGAGTATCCGCCAAGAGCGTCTATTTCTCTAACGATCT
>DATCZR010000265.1:0-8137 GCA_036525835.1 Cyclobacteriaceae bacterium | reverse complement strand
CCGGGCGATGGGAGAGACTGCACCCCTGATTGTGATCGGTGCCCTGGCCTATGTGCCCTTTGTGCCCTCAAGTCCCATGGATGAATTTACCGTATTGCCGATGCAGATTTTCAATTGGGTATCCAGGCCTCAGCAGGAGTTTCTTATCAATGGAGCGGCCGCTATTATTATTCTTTTGTTGATCACTTTCATCATGAATGGAATAGCGGTTTATCTTCGCAACAAATGGCAGAAAAAAGTTAATTGGTAATTTGAATGACCTAGTTGATGAAGCACATAGAAGCAAAAAATGTAAATGCCTACTACGGAGACAATCATGTGCTCAAAAACATCACCATATCGATGAAAGAGAATACTGTGACCGCCTTCATTGGGCCATCTGGATGTGGTAAATCTACTTTCCTTCGAACCCTGAATAGAATGAATGATTATATAGATACGTTCAGAGTTGAGGGTGAAATATTACTTGAAGGGAAGGATATTTATAAGAAGAAGGTAAATGTGGAGGAACTCAGGCAGCGGGTGGGCATGGTGTTTCAAAAACCTAATCCTTTTCCAAAATCTATTTTTGAAAATGTAGCCTATGGCCTTCGCATTCACGGTGAAAAAAATAAAAAAGTAATTGAAGAGAAAGTTGAGCGGTCGTTGATCAAGTCTGCGCTCTGGGGTGAAGTAAAGGATGTCTTAAAGAAGTCAGCGCTTTCTTTGTCTGGAGGGCAGCAACAAAGATTGTGTATAGCCAGAACACTCGCGGTTGAACCAACGATAATATTAATGGATGAACCGGCCTCCGCACTTGACCCAATATCAACCGCAAAGATCGAGGAACTCATCAATGAATTGAAGCAAAACTATACCATCATCATTGTAACGCACAACATGCAACAAGCATCACGCGTTAGTGATCGAACTGCGTTCTTCTATATGGGAGAGTTAATAGAGTATGATAAGACCAAAGACATTTTCACCAATCCATCCAAAAAGCAGACGGAAAATTATATTTCAGGCAGATTTGGGTAATTTTGAATTTTGAAATAGCGGGATTGATTATTTTTTATTATGTCGAATTTAGAGATTGAATTACAAGCGCTTAAGGAAAATTTGCTGGAGATGATGGATCTCGTAACTCAGCAAGTTGCAAAGTGCAAAAAAGCAACTTTGGTTGGAGACTTCGCTTTGGCCGAAGAGGTAATTGCCAACGAAAAAAGGATCAATGACCTTGAGCTTTCCATGGATAAGGATTGTGAAAATATTTTGGCGTTGCACAATCCTGTGGCAAGCGATTTACGTTTCGTTTTGGCTGTTCTGAAAATCACCAATGACCTTGAGCGTATTGGAGACAACGCAAAAAACATTGCCTCGTTTCTAAGCAAGAGTGGGCATAAGATTGATCAGGCATCTGTCGAGAAGTTTGGAATAGATAAAATGTATGATGTGTCTATTTCCATGCTATCCTGTTTAGGACAAGCCCTCAAAAATGATGATGCGGAGTTGGCCCGAAAAACTTTTAAAGACGATAAATATCTGAACAAGAAAAACAAAAGCGGCCCCAAAATAGCCGCAGCCTTAATTGAAACTGATCCGAAGCAGGCGAAATTAATTGTAAGGATGTTAGCAGTGGTGAATAAGCTAGAACGCATTGGTGACCTGGCCATCAATATAGCAGAAGAAGTGGTGTTTCATGTTGAAGCCAAAGTGCTAAAACATAATAAGGACAAGAGCTAGTCAGCTAATTCTCCTCTTTTCTCCTATTCCAGGATAACCTTTTTTAGATAATACCCATTGGGATCGATTTGAGGCAATTCTGTACTTGTAATGGTAATCCCTTTTTTGTCAAGCCATGTGCGATTAGTAGTCTCAGCAACACGAATGTCGACAGGAATAGCCATCTCAAAATTCAATAATTTAATCTCGTACTTATTTTCTTCAGTTTGTTTAATGCCGATCTCAAGCTTATTGGTTGTGCGCAGATAAAAATCGAAAAGCGGTTTTAAGTTCTTCCCCGACTCTTTACTGAACAATTGTTCAACATCATCGGTAGTAACAAAATTATCATAGGTGTACTGCTTGTCTGTTGCTAATTTTTTCAGGATGGGAAAAAATAATGTGTCACCCAATACGTATCTTAGTGTGTGCATGAAAAATGCTCCTTTTCCATAGATATCTCCATGGTATGCCTCATCCGAGTCAACTTCCTCCCCTTGGACAATTGGCTTTTCATTTTTAGTATTTCTGGCCGTATTGCGCATGCGTTTAAGATAGGCTTCCTCTCCCTCCAATTCTCTGATGTATAAGGCATCACCAAAACTGCAAATGCCCTCCTGTATCCACATATGCGCCCAGTCTTTGTTGGTTACTTTGTTGGCCCACCATTCGTGGCCGAATTCATGGTTTAGCAGCCAATCAAAATCTTCCCCACCTACTTGGGTATATCTGAATTGATTTCCATACGCGATGTTGGTTTGATGCTCCATCCCCAAGTGTGGAGTTTCCACAATACCAATTCTTTCTTTTGCCCATGGATATTCCCCAAAATATTTCTCCAGAATTTGCGTGGTGCGTTCGAGTCGTTCCAGCAGATGAGGGCCTTTGTCAGCATGAGTTTCTAGCACATAAAATTCCATAGGAATTTTATTGCCATCAATTGAAGTATAGGTTCTGCTTACTTTCTTGTACTTACCGATGTCAAAAAGGATGCAATAGTTACTGATGGTATAATTGGTTTTCCAGTGCCAGGTTGATGTGTTCTTCGAATGCGAAACTTTTTGGAGTAAGCCAGGCGCGGTAGCTGTCAACCCTTTCGGAACGGTAATGATCATGTCTGCGCCTTCATTGGGTTCATCGCTAGGGTGGTCTTTGCACGGAAAGAATATTTTTCCGCCTTCACCCTGGCAGGTAATGGCAATCCATGGATTTCCATTTTCATCCTGGCCCCATTGAAACCCACCCTTCCAGGGTGGCCGTTCTGCAACCGCTGGTTTTCCACCATAAGCAACTTTGGCTTTTATTTTTCCAGCCTTGAACGGAGAGGGGTCGGTTATTTTTAATAAGTCATCCTTACTGTGCGTAAATGCACGCTCTCTTCCATTCACCCAAACTTGCGAAACGATCAGTCCGTGCCAAAAATCGAAAAGTAAATAAGGTGTATTTTCTGATAAGATTAAGTCTATCTCTGTATAACCATCAATAGATTGCTGCTCAGGATCAACATTTAATGCCACGGTATAGTGGCGGATGTCCATGATGGCCTGCTCAGGTTTTAGTTTTCCTCCGGAGCGCAGATTTTGACTGAACGATGAGGTAATAACAATACAAGTAAGGATGGTGATAAATCTTTTCTGCATAAAAATGAATTTCCTGAAGGTAAGATCAATCACGAGCAAGCGCAAGCGATTTTATTTGTTATCCAACAGGTTTCGCCATCTCCCACCCGATAATACTTTTCTTCCGGGCTGAGCCCCAACGGTATTTACCTAACACACCATCTTTTCTGATCACCCGGTGGCATGGGATCAAATAAGCAATGTGATTGGAGCCTACTGCTGAGCCAACTGCCTGCATGGCCCGAGGAGAGTTGATGTTTTCAGCAACACTCTGATAGGTGGTGACACCTCCTGTCGGTATTCTCAGTAATGCGTCCCAAACTTTTATTTGAAAATTCGTTCCCTTAACGAAAAGATGAAGCTTTTTCTTGTTTTCATGTGATCGATTAAAAATCTGGCTGATTAATTCCTGGGTCACTTTCTGGTTTTGATGAAAAACTGAATTGTTCCAGTGCGACTTCATGGATTCAATTTCGTTTTTAACATTTTCCTGAGTCAGAAAAGACATCCAGCAGATGCCGCGATCGGTTTTACCAATCAGGCATTCGCCAAATGGTGTTTCATGGATGCCATATTCAATATGAATACCGGAGCCTTTGGTTTTGTACTCTTGGGGAGTTACAGCTTCCAAGGTGGTAAATAAATCATACACGCGCGACTGGCTTGATAGACCAGCCGATTCGGCTGCTTCCAACAAATTTCTGGGCTCATTCAATTTCTCTTTTAGAAAATCTATAGTAAGGAATTGAAGAAAACGCTTGGGGCTGATACCCGCCCATTCGGTAAACATGCGCTGAAAGTGAAAAGGGCTGAGATGAACTTTTTCGGCCACCTCATCCAGTTCGGGCTGACGCTGAAAATTCTCCTCAAGAAATTTTATTGCTTTTTCAATGCGGTAATAATTGATATTTTGTTCGTTGGTGGTCACGATCATAAAGCTACTTGTTTTAATGATTCAAAATTGACACCGCCTACCATGTTTTTCAACCTGATTCTTGCTTAACTTATTATTTCAGAATGAGAAATTGTACATTTAGGTAAATCCAAAAAAAACCATTATGCGCATAATCGTAGTTCTGTTTACCTTTTTAGCAATTACGGCCAATGCTCAACGTAATTTTGACACCGTTAATATTCGGCCACTTAAACTCACGGATAATATTTACATGATGCTAGGTTCCGGTGGGAACATAGGCTTCATTAAAGGCGAAGATGGAGCACTTATTATTGACAATCAATTTGGTCCTCTGTCAGGAAAAATAGCCCAGGCTGTTTTGAATGAAGGGGGTGGTCAGATCAAAATCCAAATCAATACACATATCCATGGCGACCACACAGGTGGCAATGAGAATATGGCGAAGTGGGGAGTAACCATTGTGGCGCACGCCAATGTAAGAGAACGCATGATGAAAGAAAGTAAGCGCGGGGATCAGGTAAGTCCACCTCGCGATCAAGCAGCGTGGCCCGTGGTAACATTTCCGGATCGCATGAACATCCACTGGAATGGTGAAGACCTGGAGCTCTATCATTTCCTAACCGGGCATACGGATGGTGATGTGATTGTTAAATTCAAAAACGCAAACATTATTCACATGGGAGACATGTACGTGCAGTACGGTTATCCATATGTGGATATGGACAATGGTGGAGGCATCAATGGATTTGTAGCTTCATTGGATAAAATGCTTTTATTGATGGATGACAACACAAAAATTATTCCTGGCCATGGTAAGTTAGCTACAAAAAAAGATGTGCAGGCTTTCCGAGATCGACTGGCGGAAATTAGGGATGTAGTTGCTGCTGCCTTGAAGAAAGGAACCAAGGTAGAAGAGGTAGGCAACTTACCTATTGCTTCCAAATATGATGCTGAGTGGGGTAGGGGCTTTGTGAAGGGAAAAGACTTCGTCATGATGGTAGCGACCAGTATAAATAAAAAGTAATGCTATGGACTCCCCTTATGCCCATAAGGATATTCCAGGTAATCCTTCGACCGCATCTTCAAGTGCCTTTCAATTAAATGACCGTTCCAACGGCAGACCTTTGCGCGTACTTTCTGAAGAGGATTGGAAATTCTGGATTCACAATGGGTATGTAGTTATCAAGCAAGCTGTTCCTGAATTTCCAATTGTAAAAGGCTAGTTGACCTGCTGTGGGAGTTTGAAGAAAAGGATCCACATGATCCTTCCACTTGGTATGCTCCACCACGGGCAGCAATGCAAATGGTGGAACTGACCAACAGTGGAATGGTGGAAATATACAACCATCAGTTCCTTTGGGACAACCGGCAGGAGCAACGGGTGTACGATGCATTCGTTGATATCTGGGGAACTGAGAAATTGTGGGTCACCATTGATCGGGCCAACTTAAATCTGCCGGCAAAACCAGGATTTGATTTCAAAGGATTTATTCATTGGGACTACGATCCGGATACCAATCCACAAAATGTGCAGTGTGTGCTGGCGCTGGCAGACCAAACGGATGAAAACATGGGAGGCTTTCAATGTGTGCCCGAATTGTACAGAACTTTTCACACATGGAAACAAACGCAGCCAAAAGACCGTGATCCATTTAAGCCGGACATTTCAGGTTTCGAGTTGGTAAAAGTGAAACTGGAAGCAGGCGATTTATTAATATTTAACAGTACACTTGCGCATGGTATACGCCCGAACAAAAGCAAGGATAGAGTGCGACTTGCTCAATACATCTCTATGATGCCGGCAGAAGAAGACAATGAGCTATTGCGCCAATGGCGGATCAACTCCTGGCGTGACCGTATCGCTCCCGAAGGCTATGCCTTCCCTGGTGATCCCCGGAAATGGGAACAAACCAAATATCCACAAGCAGAACTAAGTAGACTTGGAAAAAAATTACTCGGTTTAGAGAAATGGTAAGTGCCTTGCCTGATCTAACTTTGATTTCATGAGCGACACATTGCGAAAAAGAATTATCTGGGTCATAGCTTTCAGTATGGCCATGGGGTTTCTTGAGGCGGCTGTTGTGATTTATTTGCGCGACTTGTATTACCCGAGTGGTTTTGCGTTTCCGCTTACGCTCATGTCCGATAAAAACGCAATAGTGGAATTGCTCCGGGAAGCTTCTACCATCATCATGTTATTGGGGTTTGGCATCCTTGCGGGTCGCACTTATAACGAGCGATTTGCCTTTTTTATATCCTCTTTTGCGATCTGGGATATTTTCTACTATGTGTTTCTCAAAATTTTTCTCGATTGGCCTTCCTCATTTTTCACCTGGGATATTTTATTTCTGATACCGGTTCCCTGGATCGGACCCGTGATTGATCCCATCCTGATTTCACTTACCATGATTTTGCTTAGCGTATGTCTGGTTTATCGTGATACGCAGGCCGCTAGGCATAGGTTATCGGCACGGGAATGGATATTGCTTATCCTCGGAAGTTTAGTTGTGATTGGGTCATGGACATGGGAATATTTGCAGTACAGCATTTCGGCTGCTGATCAGAAGACCGCGATAAACACTTTTGTACCACAGAACTATTCCTGGATGATGTTTTGGTTGGGTGAGGGGTTGCTATTCTTAGCGATTGTTTTGTTTTGGAGAAGAACAAATCGTTAATAGCCATTCAGATTACTATCTAAACGCAAGGTATACCGGCTTTTTCAAGCCCTGTGTCGGCCATGCTGAGTGCTACGGATAGGATTTGGCGACTTCAGCCAATCCGGCTTCACAGGATGTTGGTTTGAAGTTGAACTCTTTTTCAAACTTCGAACTATCAAAAAGATAATCATGCTCACTTTGGTAGAGCATCTCGGCTTATTCGCGGATGTCACCACTAAACAAGCCAGCCATATAATTTTCCACTTCTTAAGCAACATGTAATTAGGCTGCCGCATCCAGCAAATCTGCTTTGAAAAGTTGATCTGATTCGTTGATTTTCTTGGGATTTCGACTGACCAATCTAATTTCTTTTGTATAGGGCAGAAGGTTTTTTGTCTGGTTGTTGGCAATTACGCCATTGGCTCCAAGAATAGTTTGCATAGATGATGTAATTTAGATTTATGGAAGCGGCGCCAAAGTTATTATTTTAAATTCTTAATGTATTTAACGATTTTCCTATCAATCTTTCTTTAATATGCCTCGACTACATCTCAATTTGCCTTCTCAATTCATATTTAGTACTCAGTTGACCGTTCGTGTTAGCGACCTGAATTACGGGGGCCACGTAGGCAATGACAATGTACTTACTTTAATGCAGGAAGCCAGAATCAGATTTTATCAACAGCTGGGGTTCAAGTCTGAGATCAGTTTTGAAGGTTCAGTTGGGCAAATTATTTCAGATGTTGCAATTGTTTACAAGTCTGAATCATTTTTAGGTGATCAACTTGAGGTTAAGATCGCAGTAGATGATTTTAACAAATATGGGTTTGATATGCTTTATTTGATTACTAACCTAACTCGCGGCAAAGAAGCTGCGAGAGGAAAGACAGGGATTGTTTGTTTCGATTATGAAAAAAGAAAGGTGGCTGAGATTCCTAAAGTTCTCTTATCAAAGTTAAAAGAAGAGTCGAATTAGTTTTTATTGATTCACCCGTACCATCTGCATCCAAATACTACCGACCATTCGAGAGTTGCTGGTTTGCCTGTTTCAACCTTCGGAGTTTTTGTTTTCAATCACTTAATTTGCATCTCAAGGATTACTAAACACTAAAACTGAAACTATGAAAATAAAATTACTGATTTTGTTTGTCATGACATGTGGACTCGTCATGGCCCAACCAAAACTATCACCCAAGAAAATTGACGCACTCAAGAAGGAGGCATCAGAAAAAGTATTG
>DATCZR010000264.1:0-8008 GCA_036525835.1 Cyclobacteriaceae bacterium | reverse complement strand
CAGTCCTAATACCGCCAATTGATGACCTTTCCCTACTTTCCAATGCCGTAGCGGTGAGTAAGTGGTGATGCCTGCACAAAGCAAAGGAGCCATTTCGGGCAGTGGTAATTTATCAGAGACCGTCAACACAAAATCTTCATGTACTACGATAGTGTTGGAATATCCACCATAGGTAGGCTTAGCGTCTTTGCCTAGAGAGTTATAGGTGCCTACAGACCCATTGAGACAATACTGTTCTAGTCCCTCCCGGCAATTTTTACAAGTTCTGCATGAGTCAACTAGACAGCCCACGGCTGCCAAATCTCCCACTTTGAATTTCTTCACACCGGAACCCACCTTTACCACTTTGCCAACTATCTCATGGCCAGGAACCATTGGAAATATCCCTGGACCCCATTCATCTCTGATTTGATGAAGGTCGGAATGGCAGACTCCACAATATAAAATATCAAACTGCACATCAGCAGCTCCTACTTCCCTCCTTTCAAAATTCCATGGAGCTAAACTGGTTGTTGGTGTTTGAGCGGCATACCCTTTAACTGAAATCATACATAATGTTTGCTTGACCGTAAATATAAGGATTGGAAAAGTTAACTGACGCGCCCAAAAGAATTACTAAACCCATAATGAGCCACGAAAGGCTCTTCCTGCATAATAGGATTCTGCGCCATTGTGATAGACAAACACACGACCAAATCGGTAATCCCCAAAAATGGCGCCTCCCAGTTTTCTTACTGCTGCTGGTGTTTGTATCCAGCTCGATGTTTTAGTGTCGAAGTGGCCCAGTTGTTGAAGTTCTTGGTATTGTTCTTCTGTCAGCAGTTCAATACCCATTTCGGCTGCCATATCCATCGCATTGCCTTTGGGTTTATTAGCTTTTCTGGTCTCCCAAGCTTGGTTATCGTAGCATAAACTTCTTCGCCCTATCGGACTTTCCTCAGCGCAGTCAACAAAAAGGTAATTACCCGTCTTTTTATTGTTGCCTACAACATCTGGTTCTCCAGCTGTTCTTTCCATTTCATAGAGCGACCATAGATTGTGGTCGCTTAACTTTAATTGAATCTTGGCCCAATCAAGACCTTTATGGCGTTTCATATTATTTTCAAAACGGTTCTTCAGTTTCTTAAGAAGCTCTTCACGTTGTGTGGCGGATAACTTTTCTTTTTTACTTGCTGGTTTCTTCATGATATGGCGTGCTAAACAGCTATTAAATTGCAGAAAAATTAATTGATGTAAAACTTCCTAAAAAAAGAAGGCCTGAGCTGAATGCCCAGGCCTTACTAAGATTGAATTATTGTTTGCGATTAATTAGGAATCCGCCTCGGAAAGATTTACACCTTGTCTCAACAGGGTTACTCCCATTAATACCAGCCAAATCACTTTGACATGAAACAATGGCTTATACAGCTCAAAGTTATCTGGAATAGCTAAAATGAGTACCACAGCGGAAATGCCCAATAGAAAAGTGAGACCGCCCAGCCAAATGGGAACTATTTTCCACTTAATGAAAGCAAAACTGAGCAATACCATACCGACTCCGGAGAAGATTCTACCGAAGCGCAAAAAGCAGCTGACATATTGATTGGTCGGCAAGATACTGTCCATAAACACCTGAATTTCTTCAGCAGATTTCCCAGCTGTTTTGCCTACACCCCACGCTCCGAAATTGTAGTAAAAGGCAGCAGCGAGAGCCAATGTAAATGTTCCTACGATTACCATTCCGACTCCTGGCAACATGACTACGCGAAAAGGTTTCTTTGAAATAATCGATAGCAAAGAGAACATGGCTATCGCCATGGTTACCCAACCGAAGATATGAATACGATACATCCATATCCAATACCACACCCGTTTTCCTATTGATTCAAAATCTGATGCAACGATATATTCTCCAATATGGTGTGACGACATTGCCCATCCACCCCACAACATAAGAGCCGCTGCAATAAATGACCAGCCCGTCCAATTGGTTTCGAAATCTTTCTTCATGTTTCCTTTCAGTAATTTAGTATCTGGCAAACTTAATAGGATACAACTTGACATTAAGTGACATTGGTTACAGAACAAAATAGACATGGATGGTAACTTGTACGCTTTTTCATTCGCAACCACATTAATCCAAAAACTTGAATAGGCGAGACTTTGTTAGAAAAGCCACATTAAGCTCACTGGCTACACTGATTGGAACAGAAATTGTATTTGGTGCCAACTTGCCCAAAGAATATGAGGTATTGGCTTTGCAAGATCCGGACCCATTTAAAATGTTTTCGAAAAACAAAGAAATGGTCGTGCTCAACGACAAGCCATGGAACATTGAGGCCGCTGCTCATTTACTGGATGACGAGATCACTCCCAATGCTAGCATGTTCATCAGAAACAATGGCCTGATCCCGGAAAACATAGATATAAGTAATTGGACACTGACCATCGATGGCGAGTCGGTAGTCAACAAAAAGACTTACACCCTGGCAGAGTTGAAGAAAAAATTTCAGCAATACACCTATCAACTTACGCTGGAATGCGGAGGCAACGGAAGAAGTGAATTTAATCCGCCTGCACAAGGAAATCAGTGGACAGTTGGCGCTGTTCATTGTGCCAAGTGGACTGGCGTACGTCTTCGCGATGTACTACAAGATGCCGGTATTAAAGGCAATGCGGTGTATATTGGATTTCACGCAGCTGATTTGCATCTAAGCAGAGATCCAAATCACGAAGCCATTTCCAGGGGATGTCCCATGGCAAAAGCATTGCAAGACGAAACCATCCTGGCCTTCAAAATGAATGGGGATGATATTCCGCTTGCCCATGGTTATCCGCTGCGCCTCGTTGCAGGTGGATGGCCCGCTTCGGTTTCCGGCAAATGGATCAATCGGATTAGCATACGCAACAAAGTACATGATGGCTCGAAGATGACAGGAGATTCATACAAGGTGCCATGCGAACCAGTGGCTCCCGGTGAAACAGTAAAAGAGGAAGACATGTGTATCATCGAATCGATGCCAGTAAAGTCGTTGATTACCTATCCCAAATCCGGTGCAACCATTAAAGCAGGGACACCACTTGATATACGCGGTCATGCCTGGGCCGGTGAATTGGAGGTGGAAAAAATGGAATATTCGATCGATTTTGGTGCGACATGGGAGCCCTGTAACCTGAACAAACCTGCCAACCGCCTGGCCTGGCAACGATTTTCTGCCAGGGTAGAATTTCCGAAGAAGGGATATTATGAAGTGTGGGCTAAAGCAACAGATGCAAAGGGTACTTCACAGCCGATGTTGATACCCGGTTGGAATCCGAAAGGATATTTGAACAATGCATGCCATAGAATTGCTATTAAGGTAAGCTAGATGGCTAATCACGAAGATATTCCAACACTGATCAGTAAAGTAGCTAGGCTGCTGGTACTTGCCGTTAGCCTTGTTTTGGTAGCATTTGGGTTTTTATTGTTCTTCACGTTGGATCCAAATCTTTCTGTATTAAGAGGGGCATCAGAAACACAGGCAATTAGCATAAAAGTAGTAGAGGAAGATCCAAATAAGATAGAAAATGGTATTCATGTAAGAACTGGATTAGTGGAAGCAGAAGGATTGATGACGGTGGTGAATAACTGCACTTCGTGTCATTCTTCAAAACTTATCATTCAGAACAGGATGAGTGCCGAGCGTTGGAATGCCACCATCAGGTGGATGCAGCAGACCCAAAACCTGGGAGATTTGGGTAGCAATCAGGAGGTGATTGTCAATTATCTGGTCGCAAACTATCCGCCAAAAATCATAGGAAGGCGAGAAAACTTAACCAACATTGATTGGTACGAATTGAGAATTGATTAACAATAAATAAAGTTAGAAATGGGAAAATATTTTGATGCATTTGTGGGGTCTTTTATGGGCACAGTTGACTGGACGTGGAAATCGATCATTCTTGAAGTACCCTGGTATACCAATTACTTCTGGGGATTAGTAGTAATATCACTTGCTGTCTGGGGATTAGAAATTGCGTTTCCCTGGCGCAAGGAACAGGCCATTATCAGGCAGGATTTCTGGTTGGATGGGTTTTATATGTTTTTTAACTTTTTCATATTCTCCATTGTCATCAGCGGTGTTTATCAAATACTTGAATTGTTTTTTACTGACATCAATATTACAATGAAGAGTCTTGCCATTATTGATATTTCAAAATGGCCAATGGTTGTACAATTATTGGTGTTTTTTATTGTGCTTGATTTTGTACAGTGGTTTACACACGTGTTGTTACATAAATATCCCTTCTTTTGGAAGTTCCACAAGGTGCATCACAGTGTAAAAGAAATGGGATTTGCCGCCCACCTGAGGTACCATTGGATGGAAAACATTCTATATAAACCATTGAAGACATTTGGGGTCATGATATTGGGTGGATTTGAACCTGCGCAGGCCTATATCGTCCACTTTACAGCTATCTCCATTGGCCATTTAAATCATGCCAATATTAAAATTACCTGGGGGCCGCTAAAGTATATATTCAATAATCCGGTCATGCACCTTTATCACCATGCCTATACGCTTCCCGAGGGCAAATATGGAGTAAACTATGGTATCAGTTTAAGCCTTTGGGATTACCTCTTTAAAACTAACTACATCCCTGAATCCAGCGGAAAAATTGAAATTGGATTTAAAGGAGACGACCAATTTCCAAAGGATTTTATCGGTCAAAATACATACGGTTTTAAGAAGGGGCAACAGTAATTTTCCATTTTGGTCATCCACGTTGCTTTTAGGATTATCCTACGGCTGTTTTGTGTCGTGCTTTGCGAAACAATACAGCGGATATCATATAAAGTGCAGCGAAAAAACCATTAATACCTAGTATATCAACTAGTGAACTGCCACTATATGCGTCCATTTTGGCAATCAATGCAATAACCGCCAAAAGTACCAATGATAATGCAGTGTAGTACATGGTGCGCTCCATACCCATGGCCGCAAAGCGCGAACTAATCGTACCTATAATCGCTATAGCGATCACTCCTATGTACATGAGATTGCCCAGGTTAGGCCCACTTCCGATGAGTCCTACAGCCAGGTTGGCCCACACCAGTAAAAATGTGGTACCCAGCGCCAGGCCAAAAGCTAACCAATAAAGGAAATGACTTGCCACCCGAGTGACTAAGACAAATGAGATTCCGGTACCAAAAATCAGTACGCCCATGATGAGGAAGTCCCCTACTTTCCAGGCTACCTGGTCAGTAAATTGCATAGCCAAAAATGGTACTAATAAAATAGACACAGTGCCCAATGCTATTCCTAGTACGGCTCTGCTGATATTAATTGGTTGATTCATTTTACCGAATAATTTAAGTAATTCAAAAGTACTTTGTAATTCAAAGTATAGCAATAATAATTAATATTATTTCTTATCTTCATTATTCTCTCCATTAAGAAGGAAATCTAACTCAAGTAAAGTTTTTACAAACCTTAAACAACTCGTTCTGATTAGTTGCTTCGCTTACTTCAGGCACAAAGCCTCTGACGCGGTGATGAAAAAAACATCGTCCTGTAACTGTAGCTTTGGGGTCGCTACTGGTAACTAGCCAGACTTAAGTCTGATATCCCTTTTCGAGATTATCCAGAGCTGCTGCGCCACCCATTTTTGGTGGGCACCCAACCCGGATCGATCGGTTTATAGAGTACGTCAGGCCGTAATATAGCCACGGCCATTGCAAGCATTACGACATACAGTTTAGAATCCATGCAATTGATGTTTTTGAAATTCAATTTTTTTTAAATCTAGCCTTACTTGCAGGTGCATGCCTGAACTCAGGGGATCAATCGCTTAGGCTTTGTAATTAGGCAGGTAAGTATGTAATGTGCCAAAATATTGACTTGAAGATTGGATATACTAGGCGCCAGATAGGCACCAGCTTTATGAATAACAGAGTATCAAAATTCCCCAGCGCATTTATACGCGTAAGGTGCATTTGTGTAGCCGTTTGCCTCTGTAGGAGAAAGGATTTGGATAAAAATCAAGCAGTTCTGTTATTAGTCATACAAAGCCTTTATCTTGTAAGTTGTAAACGATAACCTAAACCTAATTTAAATCGCATTATGATAACGATTAGAAAAAGATTGGCCATGATCCTGTTTCTGGCATTCATTTCTACTGCTACCCTGGTTTCTTGCGGAGGCAAGCAAGCTGCAGAAACTGAGGAGGCGGAAGAACATCCTGCCGAATCCGAAGAACATCCCACAGCAGCTGATTCTACTGATCATCCTGCGGGTGAGCACCCTTCAGACTCTACCAGTGTGCAGTAATTCCTACTATAAAGCAGGATCGACAGCACGTTGAAATAAGAAGGTTGTTTTGACCTTAGTGTCTTTTCCATTGATTTCAAGTATCGGGTAAGCCAGGAAGTTTATAGGACCTGAAGCTGGACCCGGTACTACCTGCAGATCACGTCCTTTGCTGAATTCGATTCTATTGGCTGGATGATGTCCGAAGTAATAGGTAGCCAATGCGGAGTACTTGTTGGCCTCACTGATGTCTATCGGCCACCATTTGCCTTCGGCATAAAATTCTGCCCAGCAATGGTATCCATCAATGCCTCCTTCGTTCCTTTCTGAAGGGATAGATGCACCCACAGCAAATCGGGCTGGTATTCCTAAAGATCTGGCCAGTGAAATGAAATAGGAATGGAATTCAGTACAGTTCCCCGTTTTCACATCACAGGCATAATTTGAGTCACCTCTTCCAAAGTCGCCAAACTTCATGTATCTCATGTTGTCAATGACATAATCATAGAGTGCTCTCGCTTTAATAAGATCACTGCCATCGCGTCCCCTAACAGCTTCGGTAGCTATTTCAGTAAAGCGACCACCCACAGGCATCAACAAATTGTTTTCCAGGTATTTGTCGTTTGCTGGCTTAGCTTCCAATTGAGGTCCTTTTTCCTTTCGATTCACCCTGTAGGCAATCTCAAGTACCTTATTGCTGTGCGCTGGCTGAAGTTCAAGAAACATAATGTTATTATTGAATTCTTTGTCTTTAAGTACTTTATGGTCAGATGGAATTTTCATTTCAACTATATCTATAGTTTGATAGTCGTCTGTCGAGGCAATTGGAATCCACAGGTTGGCATTACTCTTTAACTCCGGAAATTCCACCCGATAGATAAAGTCAAATTGATCGGTGCCTTCAATTACGCCCAGCAATCGCGTGGAGGCATTTTTTACAGGTACTCTGTCCCACGTTTTATCTTTTTGCTGTTTCCAGGCATAAAATGGTTTTCCGTTCAATTTGTGGACGGTGGTCCCCGTAACATCCATGTCTCCGGGTTCTCCCTCGAGAAAGAAATCTACGTCATAAACATCCCCGCTAATGTCCGCAAGATCCACACAGGCAAAATGCCGATTGGGTCCCAGGTTAGATAGGTATTCTGTGTGGACGCGTACCAACTTCATTCGAAATTCCTCCCCTCTGTCAGCTACCAGAAAATAGCCCCCATTTTCCAGTGTCTTTTGTTCTATATATAGCTTAATTCCTGATTCAATCTCAGCGATGGATACCTTTTTGCCTATTTTTTTGGCCTCCTTGGCTTGTTCGGTTTTCTTGCCCTGGCATGATACTGCAAGGATGAAAATAGTAGTCGCCAGAATGATATGGATTGATTTTATAAGCATAGCATAAAGATAATCATCTAAAGAAGTGAAGAATACTGTCCATACACAAACGGCTTGTTAAATTTCTTCAACTATGCAATCATGTTAATTGCATTGATGGGCTGTACGCGTTCCTAAATGTCATGCTTCAGCTCAACTTTTTCTCCACAACGCTTCCTTACCACCTCAAACATCTTTGGCGCAGATTTGAAGTACGTCCTTTCATTCATATATTATATGAGGCTGCACCAAAGCCAGCATCTTAAGCTGAATAACGTCTTTCCAATTTTGTCATAATATTAATTTTATGTGATTATTAGATCCTTTCCTTTTATCTACTTTGCACCTGGCAATTAGCCGGTTATTTATTCAAT
>DATCZR010000263.1:0-29980 GCA_036525835.1 Cyclobacteriaceae bacterium | reverse complement strand
TGCCCTGATTGGTTATCGGTTGATTCTTGCCATGTTCGGAGACTTAACTTTGGAGGGCAATGCAGCCCTAAAATTGGATTTATTGATTCTCGGGGATAGCCATATGTATCATGGTGAAGGAATTGCATTTGATCCGGAGGGATTTCTTAGTACGCTCCCTGCCATTGTAAATGTGTTAGCTGGATATTGGGCAGGGTTGTTTATCAACAGGAAGGGTGCCACCTATGAAACTGTGGCTCATATGTTGGTGGCCGGTGTTATTCTTGTATTTATTGGACTTTGGTGGGATTTATTTTTTCCAATCAATAAAAAGTTGTGGACTAGCAGCTATGTATTGTATACAGTGGGGTTAGATCTGCTTGTGTTATCTGTTCTGCTCTACCTGATAGACCTTCATAAAATAAAGAATTGGACCTTCTTCTTTGAGGTGTTAGGAAGAAATCCGCTGTTCATCTATGTGCTGTCTGAGGTGCTGGTGATTTTGTGGTTCTTTTTTAGGATTGGTGATCAAAGCCTTTATGCCTGGATCTACCAACATTTATTCCAGCCTTGGGCAGGAGGATACTTAGGCTCGTTTCTATTTGCACTCAGCGTATTGGGAATTTGCTGGGTGGTAGGTTGGATACTGGATAAAAAGAAGGTCTACATTAAAATATAAGTACCCTTATTAAAATTCCTCTTACTTAATAGTCAGTGTCCAATCCCAATCGTTCTTTCAGCTCAAGTAAGATGGGATTTTTTTCAACCAGGTGATCGAATTTTTCCTTGTTGGTGTAGGCTATTTTTTTTGATTGAACCTCCTTTACCTGACTGATAACATTGATAGAATCATTACCGAGTCTTGATCTCAAGAACTCGGTTAAGGGTGTTCTAATGCTTTGCAAAAGCGGTTCTTCTACTTGATTAGACAAATGAATAGTAATCACATTATCACTATAATCGAATTCCTGTCGCAACAGGTGATATTCACCAACCTGTGATTTGCGTTGTTCGGTAAATTCATCCCACGCTTGCTTTAGTTCTTCCATAGAAAAAACATTCTCTTTTTTAAGAGCCGTAGGTTTCAATTCTACTTTTGAAGAGTCCTTTACAGTGGCTTCCTGGGGTTTGCCATTAGCCAGATCAGTCAGACTGAGCGTGACTTTTTGACGTGTTGATGTGATGGTCTTTTTCTGAGGTGCTGGGGGCTGCTCGATTGGCTCCGGAAGCACAACTTCTTCTACCACCCGGGTATCTGTAACCTCCGGCTCGGACTTTATTTCACTTTTTTTTTTAACGCCCCTTCGGAGACTGCACCATTGGGCTTCAGTACGGAGTTGACATGGGCCATCTTCATCAGTGCCAGTTCAACCAGCAACCTCTGATTTTTGCTCATTTTATAGTTCAAATCGCACTGATTGGCAATATTAAGCCAGGAAAGAAGCAGTGAAGGAGAAGCGGATTTTGACTGATCGATATATTTCTTTTTGGTGATGTCAGGCACCTCCATTAATTCAACTGTGCGCGCATCTTGTGCTACCAATAAATTTCGGATATGTTCACTGAATCCAACAATAAAATTATGACCATCAAATCCTTTCCTCAGTATTTCGTCCAATAGTAAAAGAGGTTCGCTTACATTTTCAGTAAGTAACCCATCAGCCACTTTGAAATAATAATCATAATCTAGAATATGAAGGTTGCTTAGCACGTCTTTGAAAGTAACCTCCTTGCCCGAAGAGAAGGTGACCATCAAATCAAAAATAGAAAGTGCATCCCGCAAAGCACCATCCGCTTTTTGTGCGATAAGATGCAAAGCCTCTTCTTCTACTTTTATTTTTTCTCGGTCAGCAATTTTTTTCAGCTGCTGACTGATATCTGAAACTTGTATTCGATTGAAATCAAATATCTGGCAACGCGATAGTATCGTTGGGATCACCTTATGTTTTTCGGTGGTGGCCAGTATAAATATGGCATAGGATGGCGGCTCTTCCAGGGTCTTCAAAAAGGCGTTAAATGCCTGATTGGAGAGCATGTGTACCTCGTCTATGATGTAGACCTTGTACTTTCCAAATTGAGGTGGATATCGAACCTGATCGATCAGGTTGCGAATGTCGTCAACGGAATTGTTGGATGCAGCGTCCAGTTCGAAGATGTTGAGTGAGTTGACCTCTGCTTTTTCTTCGAAACCATTGATCATGCGTGCTACAATGCGTGCGCAAGTGGTCTTTCCAATCCCTCGTGGTCCGCAAAACAAGAGTGCCTGTGCGAGCTTGTTGCTATCAATCGCATTTTTCAGTGTAGTGGTGATGTGCTCTTGCCCAACAACCTCATCAAAACCTAGTGGACGGTACTTTCTAGCCGATACAACAAAATTATCCATCAGTTGGCAAATTAATACCTAATTCGGAGTTTGAGCCATAAATGGGTGAAGAAAAATAACCTATTGGACCCGACTGTTTACAATTAGAACTTTATGGGAAAGCTTAACTCTTTATCCTCACGTTTAACGATGACAACGGTTTCATTTCCTTTTTCAAAGCTGGAAAGAGCCTTCATATAGCTCATCATATCTGTAACCTCATGATCACCCAATTTGACCACCACATCACCTTTGAGCAGGCCGGCAGCTTGGGCAGGTTTACCTTCACTGATACCATCAATTCTCATTCCGTTACCGCCAAACAGATAATCGGGGACCACACCCAGTGAAACTGTAAACCGGGGTGTATCGGATGATTCATCTTTGGTTTTGGTGAAGGCAAGTTTCTCTGTTGAGGCGATCTCATTAATGATGCGGTCAATCATATCAACGATTTTCACCATTCCGGTATAGTTGAGCTTATCTGCATCATCACCTGGCTTGTGATAATCTATGTGTTGACCTGTGAAAAAATGCAGAACGGGAATATCTTGCAGGTAAAAGGACGTATGATCGGATGGACCAACACCCGAATCACGAAAGACTAGCTTTAGACTGTCCTTGTTAGACTTATTGATAATCTCTTTCCAGGATGGAGAGGTACCAGTACCATGAATGGCCAATGCCTTTTCCTCATCCAGTCGTCCTACCATGTCCATGTTGATCATCGCTGAGACATTGCCGAGATCAATCGTGGCATTTTTGGCGAAATAGTTGGATCCCCATAATCCTTTCTCTTCACCAGTGAAGGCAACGAAAATAATGTCTACGGGTAATTTCTTTTTACTTAGCTGTTCGGCCAACTGCATCATAACGGCAACACCGCTTGCATTATCATCAGCGCCATTATGTACTTGTGAACTATCACCACGATATAGAGAACTTATGCCTCCATATCCCAAATGGTCATAATGAGCACCAATGATCACCCTCAATTCTCCGGGATTGTCAATAATTCCAATTACATTATTACCCACAATGGCTAATGTGTCATTGCTGTCACCAATTTTGGGCATCTCGTGGGGGTTCATGGTAGGGGTTACTTTAAATTCCTGATAATAGCCGCTAGTGCCTCCCGGTTTAAGCCCAATTTTCTTAAATCGATCGATGATATAGGCGGCTGCTTTCTTCTCCCCGTTGGTTCCTATTTCTCTCCCCTCCAGATCGTCACTGGCCAAAAAAATAACGTCCTCCTTCATGGAAATACCGGCATCGGTATTTCTTGTCTGACATGAATAAAGAAATGATCCGAATGCCAGAATGAGTATGGTTAATTGCTTCATTTTTACTTTTGAGTAGGCTTTAATGTTAAATTTGTCATTCATTTTTTATTGCTTAAATCTTTACCCTTTATCTTATGAAATTATATGTTGCTTTAATGATCCTTATTTTAGTTTCTTGTGCAAAGAGGTCTGAAAATCAAGACCAAACCGTCACGGAATCCGTTGACTCATTGCGCTACGAAGATGAAAAATACTTAAGGAATATCAAACAGGTCACTTTTGGTGGAGACAATGCGGAGGCTTATTGGAGTTTCCAAAGCGCTAAGCTCACCTTCCAATCCACAAGCGATAAATTTGGAACTTCATGTGATCAGATTTTTTACGCAGATCCCTTTAAAGATGATTTATCTAATACGGTACCGGCTCTGATCAGTACGGGTAAAGGACGAACTACCTGTTCTTACTTTATGCCGGGAGATTCAACGATAATCTATGCATCGACTCACTTAGGGGATGAAGCGTGTCCGGCAGTTCCTGCAAGGAGAGAAGATGGCAAGTATGTATGGCCCATTTATCCTGACTTCGATATTTTTGTCACCAATTTGAAAGGAGATATTGTAACTCAACTTACCAGTGAGCCAGGTTATGATGCTGAAGCCACAGTCTCTCCCGAAGGAGATAAAATTGTTTTTACGTCTCTTCGCACTGGAGATCTGGAACTATTCACTATGAACCTTGATGGTTCAAATGTTCAGCAAGTAACGCATGAGTTGGGATACGATGGCGGGGCTTTCTTTTCACCGGATGGAACTAAACTTATTTTCAGGGCCTCCAGACCAAAGACACCGGAGGATATTAAGGTATATAAAGATCTTTTAAAAGAAGGATTGGTAATGCCTACACAAATGGAGTTGTTTATTTGTAATGTAGATGGCAGCGAATTGAGACAGATAACTAATTTGGGAAAGGCTAACTGGTGTCCGTTTTTTCATCCTTCAGGTGAAAAAGTAATTTTTGCTTCCAATCATGAGACAGAGAGAGGATTTCCTTTCAATTTGTATTTGATTAATATTGACGGGACTGGCTTAGAGCGTGTAACACACGACAATACATTTGATGCATTTCCCATGTTTTCACCTGATGGAAAATATTTGGTTTTCAGCTCCAACAGAAACAATGGGGGAACGAGGGACACTAATTTATTTTTTGCGGAATGGGTCGAGTAGTTTGAATTATAATTTTTCAGTCAGGATATAGTAAAAGGACTTAACTGCTTCTACGTAGTTTCCCACTCTAATATTTTCATTTGGTGCATGCTGATTGTTGTCAGCATTAACAGTGGGTACAGCGACTGCGGGTATTCCTAAAGTGATTACGAAAGGAGAGATGGGAATGGAGCCACCTGCCGTTCTGATCTTGATGGGTTCTTTACCAAATGCTTTTGTCATGGCCTTGTTGAGCCATAGACCTACCTCAGAGTCAAATGGAGTTTGAAAAGCGAGGTAGGAAACGCTGGATCGAAATGAAGCGATGCGTGGATACTTCATTCTTTCTTCTTCGGTTGGCTCGCCTTGAGTAAGGTAATACCCTTGGTCTTCAATATGTTTTTTTACCAACCCAATCAGCCTGTCAGGATCACTAGTAGGCACAAGCCGAATATCAATTTCGGCAACTGCCTTTGCTGGTATCAGCGTTCTTGATTCACTGCCTACATAAAGGGCATCGAGTCCACGAATGTTTAGAGTTGGATATTGCAATGACTCCTGGAAAGAATCACCTACCTTATCAGATGCTGCTATGCCTAGGAACTTATTGATTTCATCTTCCTTATCGGGAACCAGCTTAAGTGTTTCCTTTTCTTTGTCAGTAAGGGTGGTTCCATTGTAATATCCAGGAATGATAACCCTGCCTTCTTCGTCTTTCATAGATGCCAACAATTGTGCTAATCGCATGGCCGGATTAGGTGTGTAATTCCCATAGTTTCCACTGTGCACCGGTTGGCGTGGGCCGTAGGTAATAAGGGTGATTTCACAAATTCCACGCGCGCCAAAACTCAATGTAGGTTCGTTGCTTACGTGTCTTGGTCCATCAAAGATGATAAACAGGTTGGAGGCTAGTTCATTTTTGTATTTGCTAACGGCTGCAGGAAGCCTGGGTGAACCAAGCTCTTCTTCAAAGTCCATGATCACTTTGATATTGTAGTTAGGTTCAACCTTGGTTTCAATCATAGCGTCAAGGGCAGCCAGGAAAGCCACGGCCGGCCCTTTTGCATCTGAGGTCGATCTGGCAAAAATTCTCCAATTAGGATCATAGTTTTCATATAATCGTTCATAGTTGATTGCTTTCCAGTTTCCATGGGTATCATGTTCTTTTAGTGTGGGTGTCCAAGGACTATCCTGAAACCATTTACTAGAATCAACAGGTTGTCCATCAATCTGTAGATAAACAAGCACAGTCTTGGTAGCTTTTTTTGCTTTTCTTTCTGCTAATAACAGGGGAACAGTTGGCGTGGTAAGTCGCATCGTTGCAAATCCTCTTTTTGTGAAAGCTGCTTCGCACCATTTCACATTTCTCTCAATGTCTGACGGAGAATGGGCATCATTTGGAATGCTTAAGAGCGCATGGAGATCTTTGAATGAGGCAATTGCCTGTTTTTGAATTACGGCATCGTTATTTGGCTTCCGTTGAGCTAAAGCGAGGAATGAGCAAAAAACGAGTAGGATAGGGAGTAAATTTTTCATTTTAATTTGATAAATGCGAATGTCAAAATAGGTGAAAACATGAATGTAACCAATTGATTACTTTTGTACGGATGAATTCTAATGTCAGGTACTCTATAGTTATTCCGGTTTACAACCGACCTCAGGAAATAGATGAAATCCTGCAAAGCCTGACTTTGCAAACATATTCCGATTTTGAGGTTTTATTGATTGAAGATGGATCTTATAAGACTTGTGTGAAAGTATATGAGAAATATACCTGTAAACTTAAAATTCGGTATTTTTTCAAACCCAACTCCGGGCCTGGGCCAAGTAGAAATTTTGGATTTGAAAATGCACAAGGTGATTACTTTGTAGTATTTGATTCAGATTGTTTACTTCCTCCGGATTATTTGCAGGAAGTAGAGCGTTATATAAAAGAAAATCACTTAGATGCATGGGGCGGGCCAGATAAGGGCCACGAGAATTTTACCAATTTGCAAAAGGCCATGGCATTTACGATGTCGTCTGCATTAACGACTGGGGGTATTCGTGGAAGTGAAAAAAAGTCAGCATCATTTCAGCCCCGCAGTTTTAATATGGGAATGAGTCGTGAGGTATATGAAGTTACTGGCGGATTTAGATTTGATCGATTTGCGGAAGATATTGAACTTAGTATACGAATTAAGAAAGCTGGATTTAAGATAGGTTACATTCACAATGCATTTGTATATCACAAGCGAAGAACTACCCTGAAGCAGTTTTTTTGGCAAGTTTATAATTTTGGAAGAGGCAGAGTAATGGTGGGAAGAGCGCACCCAGGAGCCATCAAGATCACTCATTGGTTTCCATCTTTTTATTTTATTGGGTTATTCCTAGGGCTTATAATGTTATTTGTCAAACTTTGGATGGGATTGGTCATTTTCTTTTTTTATCTATTATTTTTATTGCTAGTTCCAGTATCAGCCTACAGACAAATGCATTCAATAGGTGTAACCTTGCTTTCAGCCCCAGCTGCATTCATACAGTTGACCGGTTATGGGGTGGGATTTCTCTCTGAGATACTTAAAATTCAAAAAAAGTAAGTCAGTAGAGTCAATTAATCAGTGAAGTTTGAAAGACAGAGATTAAAGTTTGGGGTAGGGAAAGAGTGCTTCATGATCAGCATAGGCTGAATGGGAAAACGAATTTCCGTGTTGATGTTGAAATTTTGGTAAAGTGATTGTAGTCTGGCTTGAAAACAAAAAACCATGCAAATACATGGTTTTTTTGGTTTGGCTTAAGCTTTGTGTTTTTATAATTTACCAGAAAGTTCTTTACTCGCCTTAAATTTGGCCACTTTCTTGGCTTTGATTTTAATTTCTTCTCCGGTGAAAGGGTTGCGACCTTTACGGGCAGCTCTTTTGCTTACTGAGAAAGTGCCAAAACCAACAAGCGTTAATTTATCTCCACCTTTCAAAGTTTTAGTAACTCCTTCAATGAAAGAACTTAACGCTGCTGTTGCGGCAACTTTTGTAATGTCTGCATCTTCTGCAATTTTGCTAATTAGTTCAGCTTTAGTCATAAATAGTGCGGTATGTATTTTAGTGAATTCCTTATGGGGCGCAAATATATATCCTTTTTATACATACCAAACCTATTTCACTAAAAGTAGTGTAAAATAAAGCCCAGCACTTAATTCTTAGCTTGTTTTGCTATGCGACTAGCCAGCTCCCAGTACTCTGATCCGTAGCCAACCAATATCTCACTATTTGGAGATATCTCATTGGTTGCATAGATAAAGCAACGATTTCCTTCCAAAAGATACTCCGCATTGTTCTTTAATTTTTCATTTTTTTGAATTCCCCTGGCGTCATTGGCAAATCTTCCTAATGCTTTTTTGTAGGGCTTGGCATCAATGGCCCAACTTCTGTTTACCCTTAGCAAGTATCCATTATGGCCATCTTCATGTTTGACGTCAACCCATTTTACCAATCTACCTTTGTATTCTACGATGCAGGCCCCTTTTGGTATTTTAATTTTAGAATAAAGCCCAAGGCCGGCATCTCGAATTTGTGAGTTCATTATGTATAAATGCCGTTCAAGGAAAGCCATTGGAATTTATTATTTGATAATCCTGAGGTTGCGTCACGCAAGTTAAGGTATTCTTATATTCTATTAAATATTTTAGGTTACTAGTACTATTTTGGAACAATGAATTGTTGAATCGCGTTACCTTACCAAGGTCGCTTATAGATTATAAAACTTAAATGAGATTTTTTGGTTTTCTGCTAACACTATTTATTTTCTTGATAGGATGCAAGGAAGAAGAGACTGGTTTCACGTCTTTGATAGGTGAGTGGAAGTACACTACACCAGATGAAAAAATTGAAATTACATTTGACATTGTAGGGGGGGGGACTGAATTGCTCACCATAAAGAATCATACTATTAAAATTGATGGGAGTGAGGGAAATGCAAATATTCAATTTAGCAACGTAACTGAGACTTCAATTGATCTTATCCGCATTAATGCCAATGACGCTGGGCTCATCTACCCTTATAATATCGCATTCAATAATCTTTCGGCCAGTCCTGATTTTACTATAATAGAGGTGGAAAGCGCTTCTTACACTTACCCGTGGCCCAATACAATTACATTAGATGACATTCAAATTGTAAGAAGGTAGACGGTAGCTTATATTCGTTGGAGGCAATTCCCCAATTATGCTACAAATTTATTTTATTTTCCTTGTTGGATCCATATCAGGCATATTCGTACATAAACACGACCACGCTTTTTACCTCTCGGTGGCTGAAGTGGTGCATGAAAAAAATAAGACGGTTGCACAAATCAAAATCAAAGTTTTTACCAACGACATTGAGGATGCGCTTTTCAATGAGTCGAATCAACGGATGAAGCTGTCAGAGCTAACAACTTTTGAGTTATACAAGAATGATATCCAGGCCTATTTTGCAGATCATTTTGAGGTTTCAATTAACAGTAAAAAACAAACGATTATCCTGTCACATGCAGAATTGACAGGAGATGCGGTTTGGTTCTATTTCAATATGAGTTGCACAGATAGCTGGAATGAAGTTTCCGTTAAGGCTGATTATCTAATGGAATTGTTCCCCACTCAGTCCAATGTGATATCCATTGAGCATGAATCCAAAAAGCAATTTATCAGACTCACTACCAGCAAAAAGTATGATACAGTTAAATTTTAGTATTGAATAGGTCGATTAATGCCTGGGTGGTTACATTGACGCCCGTCTCAATGCTGAGTTCTGGTTGTGGATAGTAATAGGGTGAGTGTAAGCCGGGTAAGTCATTGTTTTTTATTCTGGATTCGGGTACAGTCCCAAGCCAAAAGAAAACAGTGGGCACCTTTTCCGGAGTTTGACCATAAAGAGAAAAATCTTCTGATAACATTACCGGTTCTTCATCCAGTACATTGCCCTCCCCGATTACAGACATGGCTGATTTGATAATCCTTTCAGTCATTGCGGGGTTGTTGTAGTTGGCTGGACCAGCTTCTTTGATGATTACTTCTGGCATTTTGTCTTCGGGAAGCCCAGCTGCAATCCCAACACCCTGAGCTATTTCCTTAATTCGTTTGTTTACCATTTCCAGCACTTCAGATTTGAATGTGCGTACGGTAAGCTTGAGTGTGACCATATCAGGAATAATATTACCCACATTTCCTCCTTTGATAGCGCCCACAGTTACCACTGCTGATTCAGTCGGTTTGAGATTTCGACTGACAATAGTTTGCAGTTCCATAACCAACATGCTTGACACTACTATCGGGTCAATGGACATTTGTGGAGAAGCACCGTGAGAACCGACTCCATAAATATTGATATCAACACTTTGCGAACTGGCCATTACATAACCTTTTCCAATCCCCACCTTACCGGCTGGTAATGTAGGGCTCGAGTGCAACCCAACTCCATAATTAGGAATACCAAATTTTTGATAAAGACCAGCCTCCAACATCATTCTGGCGCCAGCTCCAATTTCTTCAGCCGGTTGTCCAATTAATAAAAGAGTGCCTTTCCATTTGTCTTTCATGGCTACCATAGCTCGTGCAGTACCTAGCCAGGTTGTCATGTGAATATCATGTCCACAGGAATGCATCGTGCCCACTTCTTCTCCGTTTAGCGTAGCTTTCAGTTGGCTTTGGTAGGTTAATTCCGTCTTTTCATACATCGGTAATGCATCCATGTCGGTGCGATAAAGAATGGTCGGGCCGTTCCCGTTTTTGTACACCCCTACAATTCCATAACCCCCAAAATTTTCGGTGACGGTAAACCCAACTTTTCTGATCTCATTGGCAAGTACTTTTGAAGTTTCCTTTTCTTGCAATGATATTTCAGGATTTATATGTCTGGTTTTGTAGAACTCCAGCAAAAAAGGCATGTCTTTTTTGATTTCGTCAATTGGTAGAAGTGATACAAATGCTGTTGAAAGAACAAATACTAATATTATAAAAGTGGTGTTTAATGCTCGCACGATGATAGAATTTAGGTTTAAAGCTAAGCTAATGTAGCAAAATCATCTCAAAGGATATAACCACAAGGGTTGATAAAAACGAAGAGATCACCTATTAGATGACCTCTTCAAAGCTTGAATAAAAATGATGTTAGTACTTAAAAGGTACTTTTATTTTGGTGTTCTCCCAGCCAAGCACCATGTCTGCACTTCCGCCTTTTCCATCAAAGGTTATAGTGAAGGCTTCTAACTCTTCATCAGACTTGCCAGCAGGTACCTCCACGCGTGCCACATCTTTACTTTCGTCATACTCGTAGGCACCCCATGTATCCAGTTTAGAATTAAAAATGATAACCCACTTATCTGCATTAGGAATGGTATAAAGCGAATAGGTGCCGGCAGCTAATTTCTTTTCGCCTACAGTCACATCTTTGTAGAATTTGATCTCAGTGGTTTCGTTGGCACCTGTGCGCCAAACCTTTCCATACTTTTCGGTATCCCCTAACATGGTTCTTCCTTTTTTCTGAGGGCGACCATAAGTTACTTTAGCTACCGGTGTGCTTCCACGTCCATCCGGACGGAAAATGGCAATGTCGGCAGGACTTGGATCCAATCCCGGCATCTTTTGTGCATCTGAAACGAATGATAACAATGCAATGGCTAATGTCATTAATCCTATTTTTTTCATGCTGTTATGGTTTATTTTTTGTTTGTGATGTATTAATGTGGTTTGATAAGCTGAAAGTTCCAATCTACGCTGTTTTTGATTTTTAAAATATCTCGATCCTCATTTGCTAACTAAAAATCGTTCCGGATGTTTCTCATCAAAAGGGGTTTCTTGTTGGAATAGATAAGCGGCCTCCAAAAGGGGACCCTCATCATACAGATTCCCAATCAAAGTAATTGACGTGGGATGTCCTAATTTATCGAAGCCATTTGGAATGGAAATGGCCGGATGTCCCGTAAGATTGGTGATTAATGATTGATGACGACCATAGGTTGGAGAAACGATGATGTCGAATTCGGTGATTGTTTGATTAAACTTTTCAATCAATATTTTTCTATGTCGATTGGCCTGGATGTATTCGACAGCCGATATGAAACGAGATTGTCTCAGTGAGTTAGCTCGTGATCCATTGTCCTGCTCCACCATGGTGCGATCTTTATGTTCTCTTACCAGTTCATCAAAAAAAGCACCAGCTTCCGCTCTCAAAATAATATCAAAGACGTCATACGGAATGCTGTCAGGTAGTGAAATGGGAACCATCACTGCTCCTAATTTCTCCAATGTGGCTAGTGCCTCCTTATTGTTGGAGCCTACCTTAGTAGTATCCTTGTCGAAGAGTTCTTTGAAATAGGCGATCTTATATGCAGACAGGTTTGTTGCAGGGTTAAAGCCAAAAGGATAATTAACCACCACATGATCTTCTTCAATCGGCACTGATCTTCCTTTGATTACACTAAATACGATCGCACAATCCTGAGCTGACCGGCAAATCGGTCCTACTTTATCCATGGTCCAGGACAAGCTCATGCCGCCAGCACGGCTTACTGCACCATAGGTGGGACGAAGTCCGGTTACACCACATCGTGTAGAAGGTGAAATGATTGACCCTAATGTTTCGGTACCAATAGAAAAGCCAACCAGACCGGCAGCTGTAGCTGATCCTGATCCTGCCGATGAGCCGCTGGCACCTTGCTTTAAATCCCACGGGTTTTTTGTCTTGCCACCAAACCATAGATCCCCGCGTGCTAATGCGCCAGATGTAAGTTTAGCAACCAGTACCGCACCGGCATCTTCCAGTTTTTGCACGATGGCAGATTTTTCATCAAGCTGTTGATCCTTGTAGGGTGTCGCTCCCCATGTAGTCTTATACCCCGGAGTGGAGAAGAGATCTTTGATGCCATAGGGGATGCCATGCAGCGGGCCTTTATATTTTCCATTCTTAATTTCTTCATCCGCTTTTGCTGCCTGAAGCAGTGCGAGTTCTTCAGTAATGGTCACCGTGGCTTGCAACGTATCGTTATATTTTTTCAGTCTGG
Organism: Cyclobacteriaceae bacterium; assembly: GCA_036525835.1. Taxonomy (GTDB): domain Bacteria; phylum Bacteroidota; class Bacteroidia; order Cytophagales; family Cyclobacteriaceae; genus ELB16-189. Next base: position 17,137 of record DATCZR010000263.1, on the reverse strand, counting down.
CCAGATAGATCCTTGTAAGGTCGATTGAAGTTATTTTTTGATTTTTAATCAGATTGGAAAGTTGGGCAACCGTCATGAAGGCGATCGCTTCATCATTCATGGGGCGATCGACTTCCTGTGGCAATTTCCAGTTAGATTTAGTGGTGCGTACTTTGGGATTGAAATTATGGGGTTTAGGATCAAAGTAGATGGCTGGTGCGACTCCGTAATCCAATTTGAACAGCCGCATTGTATCATAGCCATGTTTATTTTCTTCCAGGTAACTTAGTAGGGTATCGATTTCAGGTTGTGAAAACTCAACACCAATTAATTTTTGTGCTGCCTTAACATCGTCAGCAGAAATCTTGTCTTCATTACCGACGGAGCATTGTGCAATGATAAATAGCAGGAGGACAAGGCAAAAAGAACGGGTCTGATTAAATAATGTAATAGGTAGATTCATCTGATTTGGTTATCCTCTTAACTTACACGGAACCATCATCTTATCCAAAGCTAATTTTGTGATTGGAAAAGAATCCAGGTATGTTTAGTGTTGCCTCACATCAAATGCGCTGAGGTAATATTCTTTTTGTTGGACAAAGCCTATTAATTGATCGTAGAACGTGTGGGTACTTAACGTACCGCTGTCTCCCACCATGATCAGCTTTCTTCTAGCTCGCGTAATGGCCACATTGGTTCTGCGAATATCACTTAAAAAGCCAATCTCTCCTTGCTCATTAGAGCGTACAAAACTGATGGCAATGACATCCCGTTCTTGACCTTGAAAAGCATCCACAGTGTTAATTGAAATCAAAGAAGCAACTTCATTTAAAATCCCAGACTGTCCTGCAAGCTTGAGTAGGATCTCCACTTGCGCACTGTATGGAGTGATAATACCCAGGGTGATATTCATTTCAGTCCAGGCTTCCATTCCTAGTGTTTCAACCAGGTTTTCCAATATACAAATCAGTAGCCTGGCTTCTTCGTCATTGTAACGGCTAAGGGTTTCTGTATTTTGTTTTTCAAAATAACCACAGCCAGCAGTATCAACAAATTGGATGGGCGGTTGATCAGCTAGCAGATGATATCTTACCGATCCATGAGCGATAAGCTTATTTCCATAAAAATAAGCAGATGGAAATGACATGATATCCTCATGCATTCGATACTGCACTTGCAACATCGAAGCAACTTCTGGATGTCGTTCAATACATTTCTCAAAAAGCGTTTTGGATAAACCTGATTGGGCCGCTTCTTGGGACTTAATGGTTGGGGGTAATTGAAAATGATCCCCGGCAAAGATTACACGATCCGCTCTACCAATGGGAATCCAACATGCTGGTTCTAGTGCTTGTGCGGCTTCATCTATAAACACTGTTTGGTAGCGCTTGCCACGAAGGGTTGGATGGGATGCGCCCACGAGCGTGCAGGCGACCACATCACTATGTTGTAAGATATCATTGATTATATAAAACTCCAGTACATCGGCATCTGCTTTCAGGGCATTTGCATCCTGCCTCAGCATTTGCCGTTCTTGCTTCTCCTTATAACCAAAATTTCTTTTATACTTGGAGGCTAGTGCGCGTAATTGTTCCATTTTCTTTCTCATCATCCGGAGTTCCTTATAATTGGGATGAGCTGCAATTTGTTCGTCAAGTGTTTTGCTTAATGTTTGTTCGGTGACCCGGGCTGGGTGTCCGATGCGCACAACTTTCAATCCTTTATCGGTGAGTTTCTCCACGAGCAAATCGATGGATGCATTGCTGGGAGTGCAAACCAATACTTGCTTTTCGCTCCTGACAATTGCTGAAATGACGTGAACCAATGTGGTTGTCTTGCCCGTTCCAGGCGGGCCATGAATGATTCCCACGTCCTGACAAGTTATCAAGTGCTGCAGTGCATGTACTTGACTTTCATTTAAATGCTCAGTAACTACATCATTTTCATTTTTTAAGAAAGAGACTTTATCTTTTCCCAACAGAATATCTCGGAGTGCTGACAGCCTGCTGTCTTTGGCTTTCATCACTTTCTGCATGGCGTACTCCATCTCCCTATAACTCATCTCGTCAAACATAACATCCACACCTAGCAAGCCATGGTCAATCCAATCGGGTAAATCATCCACATTGAGCGTGATTATCATTTGATTGTCTCTCACATAGTTAATGACCCCACTCATGTTTTGCTTCTCAGGCTTTTGATGAGCATTGCTAAATACACTGACCAACTTACCACTCTGAAAAACATGCTTTTGTTCCAGTTCAGTGGTGCGTTCCACTTCGATGATCAATCGCTCGCCTGTTCCAATGTAATCTTTACGCAACTTTACCGGATACCAGCAGATACCTTCTTTGGTTTTGCGGTGTAGTGGAGTCATCAATACTTTTTGGCGATATTGCTCCAGATCGGCCTCTCGTTCGAGCTTGATCAATTGAAGTGTATGTTGAAGTTCAGTGAGAACGCTCATAACCTTCTTATTAATTTTAAGCTATGAATGAGTTGGATCGTTTAGTTTGGCAAGATAATCCTCAATGTACATATCCTTAGTTTTTTTTTTGTATTGCATGATAAACCGTGGATGAGCAAGTGGGATAATTTGATCAAAGAATTTATGTTCGGCATTTATTGATGAAAGGAATTTATAATTCTTCCCCTCTCCGAGGCAATAGGCTACTTGTGTATTTAGCCCGAATGCAATTTGGTCACGCAATGTTTTAAGAATAAATGGAAGAACTGCTTTTTGTAGTTTTAGGTCATCGTAGTAGTTCAGGTTTTTTCCATTTTTGGTGAAACCCAAGGGACTTACAGAGCCAAAATAAAATTGTTTGTAAAAGTTTTCATTTCCACCGTTGGCAGCGATCATTTCATAGATAAAATCTGCCGATAGTTCTCTTTTTTTGAGAAAGTCATTCTTAATGTCGCACTCTTCCTCCAACTTCACCGGATCGGTAAACGGAATGCCGGTAAGACCAGCGCCAAATCTTCCAGGATTGATGCCGAGGATGAGTGTTCGCGGATATGAATCATGGTAGTACTTGGTGTAGAATAGCTGGCAAAGGTGAAATGCTTGTTTATTTTGATAGGGATTCATTACCGTTACACCGGCAGGGAGTTTCTCCTTGATAGCCAGTTCTTTTAAGAAAGCCAGTATTTTTTTCGAGTACGTCATCTGATCACTCAAGTATAACAAGAATACCGCTCATCCCTCCCTTGTTTGGCACATAAAAATATTTTCGAATATTCGTTATTCAATCCACAGCTATTATGAAAATACTCATCTTCCTTTCGGCCCTATTGACTTCACTTTACTCATATTCTCAAAATTTTGACATCCTGATAAAGAACGGAAAAATCATAGACGGGACAGGCAATAGTTGGTACTATGGAAACATTGGAATATGGAATGGTAAAATATTTGCCATTGGTAATCTTCAGGGGGCCACGGCCAACAAGGAAATAAATGCTAAAGGCCTGATGGTGGCACCGGGTTTCATTGATGTACATGCACATATTGAAGGTGACGAGTTGGATGTGCCCACCGCTGACAATTTTATTTTTGATGGGGTTACGGCAGTGGTGACAGGCAATTGTGGAGGTTCCAATCTGGATTTAAAAACTTATTTCCACCGGCTGGACAGCATTGGTATGTCTTTGAATGTAGCGTCATTGATTGGCCACAATAGTGTAAGGCGGGCTGTAATGGGTGATGCACAACGGGATCCAAGTGATGAAGAGCAGAAAAAGATGGAGCAATTGGTGGAGCGCGCCATGAGAGATGGAGCCGTTGGGCTTTCTACAGGATTAATTTATGTTCCAGGCACCTATTCGAAAACACCTGAGGTTATTGGGCTTGGAAAGGTGGCTTCCAAGTATGGTGGGGTCTATGCCTCACACATTCGCAATGAAGGTGATCACGTTACTGAAGCCATTGAGGAGGCGGTAAATATTGGAAGACAGGCAGACATGCCAGTGGAGATATCTCACTTTAAAGTTACTTATAAAACCAACTGGGGAGGATCGGTAAATACAGTTGCTCAGGTTGAGGCAGCTCGCAAGGAGGGCATTGATGTAACTATGGATCAGTATCCCTATATCGCCAGCAGCACCACACTTGATACCACCGTGCCCGAGTGGGCATTCAGTGGAGGACGTGATTCATTATACATCCGGTTGGACGACCCCGGAACACGAGCGCAAATCAAAAAGGAAATGTTGGAGAGTTTGAAGCGAAAGCAACTCAAGGATTACAGCTACGCGGTAATTGCCCGCTATGGTCCGAATGACTCTTATAATGGAAAAAGTATTTCAGAAGTAAACAAACTAAGCGGGAAGAAATCCAAGGCAGAGGAGGAGGCTGAGACCATTTTGGAACTAATCAAGAGCGGTAGAGTACAGATGGTATACTTTAGCATGAATGAAGAGGACGTTGAACGCATCATGAAATATCCTTTTGCCATGACGGCATCAGATGCAGGTATCGTTGAATTTGGCAAAAATATGCCGCATCCCAGGGCATATGGTACCAACGCCAGGGTATTGGGTAGGTATGTACGAGAGAGAAATATTATGAAGTTGGAGGAGGCGATCCGCAAAATGACTTCATTACCAGCGCAGAAATTTAGGCTTAAAGATCGAGGGTTGATGCGTGAAGGTTTTGCTGCAGATGTGGTGGTGTTTGATGAAGCAGAAGTCATAGACATGGCCACGTTTGAAAATCCTCATGCGTATTCCAAGGGATTCAAATATGTAATTGTCAATGGGCAGTTAGTGATCGATCAAGGTAAGCATACAGGGGTGAGAAGTGGGGTGGTGCTGAGGGGAGACGGTAATCAGTAAGGAGGAATTCGGTTCGTTATTCGGAGGATGCTAAGTTAAAGCGATGTCACTAACAAATTTAAAATATTGTCTTGATATTTTTCCTGTTGGCAGGCATGACACGTTTACTCATAATGAAGGTACCTGCTCTATTTATTTTGAATAACTTCTTTGTCACCTTGACTTGAAGATAACAACAGCAGCAGCTTCTCCAATTCTGCTTGATTTCGTTGCGAGTGAATGTTATTCATCACATTTTGTTTTTCGCGCATGGTGAGTCGCCAGCTGAGTGAAGCGCGTGCATTGTTTTGCCTGATGCTATCCATTTTTTGTAAGATAGGAACGTATCTCTCATCAGATTGATACTGTAGTTCAATGCGTTCTAGGGGTTTTGTCAGCCATGATGTAGCTTGACCAATTAAGGCATCGTTATTTATATCCTGAAAATTTTCAAGATTATTATACACGTTACTAATGGGCTGAGTAATATTATCTAATAATGTTTGTCCAAGTTGTGGCGGAATTGATCCGAGCTTAGGTGAATCTCTAATGGAAACCAGCACTACGCCATCCGTATTCTCATTGATCCAATCCCGGAAAGCATACATGAAACGTGCAGTTGTAGATAAGCCAAAATTATCAGACACACCCGCATCCATGATCTCAATGGTAGGAGCCGTAGGTAAAGTTGTGTTGGGTGTGATGTAGGGAAATGTAGCGCTCATGCGCAGGGCAGATAAAAACCTCAAGCTGTCGCTCAGGTGATTGGCAAAAAGTCTATTAAAGTCAACACCCCCAATTTTGTTGTCTGTGTAGTTGGGAATACTCAATACCTCAGCATTAAGATAACTGACTGATTGAGGCGAGATGTTAAGTTTTCTTCCATCGTTGGTGATAATCGGAGTCAAAATCATCATTGGGATTATGGATTTGAACTCATGTTCGCGATAAGCACTAACGGGCTTGTCCATCATGTGGTTGGTGATTTCGTCCAGTTCCTTTTCGAAGGTAAATGCCCGATCTCTTACATAATTTTGTCCGGCATATTCAAACTTGGTAAAGCCCACGAATATCCCATTGGCTAGAAAGCTAAATATAAGTGGGTTGAGATTATCTGTTGATACGCTTACTCTGTGCTCAACAGCGTTGGGATCCACAGGCTCACCCAACTTCTTTCTCAATTTCAACTCACGGTAAAAGCTGGCGCCAATTAGTCCGCCTGATGCACCCGTTATTAACATTGTATTCTCCATCAAGGCACCATTGGTCAAGCTATCTGTTGTTTGTAACGCAGTCATGGCCCATAAAGCAGCCCGCTTACCGCCACCACTCACGGTAACAAAAACCATTTTTGGTTTTTGATCTTCTGGAAATTTCTTTCTCCAGTTTTCAAGTATTTGTAAAGTGTGATCCTTGTCCTTCTTTATTAATTCCGGTGAGGCTAGGGCTTGCAAGTTGTTTACAGAATATTCAGCGGGGGAAACCGTGTAGTTTAGACCAAAGGCCTTCTCCGGTTTAGAGAAAAAATCCTGTCCGGCTAGATAGTTGAATAACAAAAATACAATCAGGCTGGCTGTACCTGACCAGGAGCCAAACCAATAGGAAAAAGCTCCGGATAGCATCACAAAAATGGTTAATAAAATGGTGAAGCTCGCGGCTGCTGGTAACTGAAAGGCTGGCTGATCTTTAAAAATACCCAGGATAAGAACGATGGCAAATAGGAGCAACTCAATCACCACTAAATTGAAATGATTTTGATCGAACACCTGTACGATGGTTTGACGATCATAAAAATCTTTGTGATCGTCTACTTTCTTGAATCGGAGATTATAATCAAAGTATGTGTCAACGCGTACTTGCTTTTTGCGGGCAATATCCAACTTACGCATTGCATTGGCCCTGGTCACCCGCACGTTTTGTTTTAACTTCTCATCCAACCGGCAAACCATATACTTAAAAATGTCTTTGTTGGTAAACCAGAAGTATATGAAATAAAGCAGCGTGAATACCGCAAATCCCATCAGTAAGCCAAGGATATTGAAAACCAGATCCTGAGGCGTGCAGTACTGGTTATTGATTTGGAAACTTATTATTTGCTGAATGTATATGATCAAGAAAACAATGGGTAGGATGCTGTTGTTGAGGGCGAATTTGGTAAAGGGTTTACTAAGCGCACCTACAAATGAGAATCGATGCCCGTCATTGATATAACAGGTAATGTGAAACGCCACTGTGAAGACGGCCATAACGGCACCGATGATAAAAAAACTCATGAAATTGACTTCATGGAGATACTCCGGATCCAAAAATAGATAAGGGATGCCCAGGTACTTACCGAAGTTGCCGGTAATCATAGCCATAAGCAGAATCCAGCAGAGTAAAAGTACGTGGTTGCGCTTGAAATTGTTGAATAGCAACTGCAAGGGGAAGGAGTAGTAGAAATTGTTCCAGATGGTACTCAGTTTCATCATGGTATGAATAGTCTCAATTTATGCAATTCAATTGACATCCTGTCAATCAATCAATTTCAAAGTTGTTTTAGTCGGCAATCCATTTTTGTATTCTTATATTTCAGAAACAATACCATAAATAAATAATTCACAACCTCTGGAAAAACCTTTTCATATTTATCGCTCTTCAGCAGGATCGGGAAAAACACGAACCCTTGCCAAGGAATACCTAAAACTGGCCCTCCAATCAAGGACAGATTACTTCAAACACATACTGGCCGTTACATTTACCAACAAGGCTACCCAGGAGATGAAGGGTCGAATTCTCCATTACCTGAACGATTTTGCCAATGGCCTTGAAAACAACCTGGCGGTAGAGTTGAAAAAGGAACTGGGTTTTTCAGGAGAGGAATTGCGTAAGCGAAGTAAATCAGTTCAGTCTGCCATTCTGCATCAATACAGTCAGTTTGCCATCAGCACGATTGACGCTTTTTTTCAGAAAGTGATCCGGTCGTTTACCCGGGAGGCTGGTTTGTTAGGTAATTTTCGATTGGAGGTAGAAAACGAACTCGTGCTCAAAGAGGTAGTAAATGACCTGATGGATGAATTGGGGACCAACAAGCAGCTTACCGATTGGGTCGTGGAATTTTCTCGGGATAGACTCTTGGAAGGCGAGAACTGGAACATCGTGGGGGCACTTAATGGTTTTGCCAGAGAAATATTTAATGAAGAGTTTCAGGCTATTGAAGACAAGCTGGAAAAGCCCAGTGGTGACGAGCACCCCTATGCCAAAACAATGAAGACGCTTCAGCAGGTGAAGCGTGAATTTGAAGATCATATGAAAGCCGAAGCCATAAAGGCATTGACTGTTATCAAGGAAAATGGAATTACGGCGGACGATTTTAGCGGAAAAGATCGAGGCACCGCATTGAAATATTTTCTTGAGTTCTCCAAAGGAAGATTTTATCCTACTTCAGGAAGCGTGATGCAATCCTATATTGCCAGCCCTAACAACTGGGCACCTAAAAAGAATCTAGACAGAGCTGTGTTTACCCAGGTTGCCACACAATCACTGTATCCGATTTTGTTGGAAATGGTAAAATACAGCGAAGAGAATGGGCGGAAGTATAATTCCATGACACAGGTTCTCAAGAATTTTTATGCTTTTGGATTGATTGCCGATATCACGCGTAAGCTGAAATTGTACAAGCAGGAAAACAATTTGATGCTCCTGGCAGATGCACCTAAGTTTCTCAATGGTGTGATCAATGACAGTGATACCCCTTTTATTTATGAAAAGGTAGGATCGTATTTCCGAAATTATCTCATCGATGAATTTCAGGATACGTCTGGATTTCAGTGGAAAAACTTTCAGCCTTTACTTAAAGATGCTCTGGATCAAAGCCAATCGAGCATGGTAGTGGGGGACGTAAAGCAATCGATATATCGATGGCGAGGAGGCGATCAACAGCTATTGCAAAATCAAGTCCCGACAGCCATGGGCGAACAGGTCACGCAGATCAAAGAACTCAACACCAACTACAGAAGTGCACAGCAACTGGTGGATTTTAACAACGCATTGTTTCACCAGGCAGCCAACATCATCAGTGACATGAGCGGACAACCGCTGGCCAATGAGGCTTTTAAGGATGTAGCACAGTATGTGGTCAGGTTTCCAGACAAGGGATATGTAGCTATCAATTTTGTGGAAAAACCAGGAGATGATGAAGACTGGACCATGGAGGTGATGAAACGTTTACCACGATTGGTGGAGGAGCTTCAGGACAAAAAAATTAAGCTCAAAGATATCGCAATTTTGGTGCGCAAGAATGAAGAAGGGCAGCGCATCGCTACGGAATTGCTGCAATATAAAAACACGAGCGCCAAGCCAGGCTATAAGTATGATGTGGTTTCCAATGAGTCGCTGCGATTGGATAAAGCCGCTTCTGTCAATCTTTTGCTCAGCGCGCTAAAATACTTACATAACCCCACTGATGCGATTGTACGTGGGCATCTGGCTTTTGAAGTAACACAGACTAAGCCGTTGGATGCGGTGTTTTTTGAGGCTGGTAATTTTCACATGGACGACTTGCTGCCTGCAGAATTTTTGAAACAGACAGGATGGTTGAACAAGCTTTCGGTGTATGAGCTCACAGAAGAGCTGATCCGAATGTTTGGACTGGGTAAAACCGAAAATGAATTAGCGTATTTGCAGGCGTTTCAGGATCTGGTCCTGGAGTTCTCCTCCATGGAGAAAAATGATTTAGCCTCATTCTTGGAATGGTGGGAAAACATGAAGGGTAAGAAGTCCATACAGGTGGCGGGCAAAGTGGATGCGATCAATGTGCTGACTATTCACAAAGCAAAGGGATTGCAGTTTAAGTATGTAATCATTCCATTTTTGAATTGGAGATTGAATCATGAGATTCCGCCTTTGCTGTGGGTACATTCTGATCAGCCTCCATTCGATCGGATGGGGTACCTCGCTGTACGGCATAGCCGCAGTCTGGAGAATACTTTCTTTGAAGATGCTTACAAAACTGAATTGACCAAAGCCTATATCGACAACCTTAATTTATTGTACGTTTCGTTTACGCGGGCGGAAGAGGGCTTGATTGCCTTTGCTGCTCATCCGCGTACCAAGCTGGCTAAAGCTGGAAATGTGGGAGACTTGGTTTATGAGAGTATCATGAATGATGTGGTGTTGAAGGAAAAATTAGTCGATAATGAGCTGAGACTAGGTACGTTAGAGTTACTCAATATAGAAAGGGAAGGCAGTGTGTACCTGCCGCTGTCATTGACTCATTATCCTTCATATGATTGGCGACAAAAGTTGATTATCAAAAGAGAGGGAGCTGAATTTTTTGAAGAGGCTGTAAGTGAGAAAAGAGCCAGTATCAATTACGGTATTTTGTTACATCGGCTGTTGGCATACATCAAGCATAAATCAGAAGCAGAGAGTGTGTTGAATGAATTGCACATCCAGAATGTTTTCACCGAAGAAGAACGAGAGGTGCTGGCGGTGGAACTTAAAAAGATGATGGATCACGAAGTGGTTAGCAGTTGGTTTGCGTCATCTTGGGAGGTGCGCACTGAAGTGCCTGTGCTCATACCCGGTGGCAAGCAAAGTCGCATCGACCGGGTAATGATTGGAAAGAAGAACACTATTATAATAGATTACAAGACAGGTGCTAAAAAAGAAGCGGATCGCAGGCAAGTAGAAAGTTATTCTGGGTTGCTTACGCAAATGGGGTACCCTAATGTGCAGGGGTATTTACTTTATTTGAATGGATTAGAGGTGATGGAGGTGATGAAGGGGTCTACGTTGTCACTTTTTTAATTTTAAATTTTAGTCACAAGTTTCTTATTATAATTTTTTAGTCATACGCTTATGAAAGAAAGCGTTGTAGCTGAGGAAAGTTTTGATTTGCACTTACATTAATTGCTTTGTATAAAGATTGGATAAAAGGAAATGAATATGTAAGCTCCATGTCAAAACTATAAAAAAAAGAAAAGTTGCAACCTTTCCTAAAAGACATAGCAGAGAAAATCGTCACTCACCCTAACCTGAGTGATCTCACCATTATCTTTCCGAACAGGAGGGCGGCACTTTTTTTTCAAAAATATTTATCTGAGATTTTGACCAAGCCAGCGTGGTCGCCTAAACTCATTAGCATCGAAGATTTTTTTTCGTCCTTTTCGGAGCTTCGTGAACCGGATCGGCTCTCCTTGATCTATCGGTTGTATAAAGTGTATAACGAAGTGATGAAGAGTCAAGAACCATTCGATCGCTTTTACTTCTGGGGCGACATGCTCCTGCGTGACTTTGATGAAGTGGATAAGTACATGGTCAACGCTCCAATGCTATTCAGGGATCTAAGTAAACTGAAAGAACTCGATGAATCTTTTGATTTCTTGACCCAAGAGCAAAAGGAATTCCTAAAAGGATTTTGGATCAACTTTGACGACAAACCAGCTGGAAGTAAGGAAGAATTCTTGAAGGTATGGCGGAAACTACCCAAAGTGTATGCTGAGTACGGTAAGTCATTGAAGCAAGAGAAATTGGGTTACGAGGGCATGATTCACAAAGAAGTAGCTGAAAAAGTGATGGCCAAAGGAGTACTGGGAAAGAAGGAGAGAGGTGAGGATTACATTTTTGCAGGCTTCAACGCCCTCACTAAAGCCGAAGAAAATGTCATCAGCTACTTTGTAGGCGTAGGCGCACATTGTTACTGGGATGTCGATGAATATTACATGGAAGACAAGTGGCAGGAAGCAGGACAGTTTTTTAGGCAGTACAAAAACCATCCAGTATTATCCCGGACATTTGAAGTGGCTCCGGCTAATTTCAAGAATTCCAAAAAGGAGATCAGCCTCACGGGCGTACCTCAACGCATCGGGCAAGCCAAACTAGTAGGGCAGGTCCTGAGTGAAAACCTGCCTCCCATCGATCAAGTGGAGAAGACGGTGATTGTATTGCCCGATGAAAGTATGTTGCTGCCTATTTTGAGTTCCCTGCCGCCGGAACTGGGGGATGTGAACGTGACCATGGGCTATCCGTTGCGCAACACTCCACTGTACAATTTGCTCGACCTGCTCATTGAGCTGCAATTGCAACGCAAAGGAAATTATTTCAGTCATCGGCAGGTGACGGCCATCCTGGCGCATGCTTATGTGCTGGCCATTGAAAAGGAGGAGGCGCAGAATATTAGAAATAGCATCATTAAAGCCAACCGCATTTTCATTTCGCAGGAAGAGCTGCAAATAGAGATTTCACTTTTTCAGGACCTGTTCCGATTGATAGAGCCCACAGAAGCGTCCACCTATTTGTTGCAAATAGTAAAAACGTTGGGGGCCTCATTCACCGACAAGCAAAGTTTTGACCGTGAGTATGCTTTTCACTTTCATCGCCATTTGTCGCGCTTGCACGAAGTGCTGCATGACACAGGCAAACATCCCGATTGGCGGGGCTTTCAAAAGTTATTTCGGCAGGTTGTACTCTCCCAGAAGATTCCTTTCTCTGGTGAACCCTTGAAAGGCTTGCAAGTGATGGGTGTACTGGAGACACGTAACCTCGATTTTGAAAATGTATTCGTGTTGTCCCTCAATGAAGGCATGCTTCCGTCCGCAGCACGGCAAGGGTCCTACATTCCGCATAGCATTCGCAGAGCTTACCAGTTGCCCACGCACGATCATCAGGACGCCATGTATGCTTACTTGTTTTATCGATTGCAACAACGGGCCAAAAAGATTATTCTCTATTATAATACAGAGCCGGATATCATTGGTAATGGAGAGATGAGTCGTTTTGTACAGCAGTTAGTATATGAATCGGGCTTGTCTATCAAACACTACGTGTTGCACAATGCCGTGCAGATCAACGCCATCCAGCCGATAACTATAAATAAAACTCCAGAGACGACTGAGCTGCTGCGCAAGTACCTGAAAGACGGCAGCGATCCCGAGCAGAAACGTGTGCTCTCCCCATCTGCACTTAATGATTATATTGAATGCAAGCTGCGCTTTTTCCTCAAGCACCTGGCCAGGTTGCGCGAAGCCAGCGAAGTGGAAGAAGATTTGGATGCACGCCTCTTTGGTAATCTGCTCCATGATGTTGTGTTCTGGTTCTACGATGAGCTGGCAACGCAAAATAAGGGCGTCATAGAAAAGGAGGACTTTAAGAAATCGGGAGAGCGGGTGGAGCGGTTGATTGACAAAGCATTCATTGACCTCTACAAGCTTGATCCTGATAAAGAGGTGACCTACGAAGGCCAGCGCATTGTGGTACGTACCATCGTGAAAGAATTCATGGCCAAAATTATCGAACGCGACAAAGCATATGCCCCTTTTATGGTGGAGGCGCTTGAAAAAACATTTGCGGTACCGATACAAGTGGGTGATCAGGAAATTGTGTTGGGCGGCAAAATTGACCGCGTGGACCGCAAGCAAGACACCGTCAGGATAATCGATTACAAAACAGGCAAGGACGAACAGGGGGTGGAGACCATCGCCTCTCTTTTTGATGGAGAAGGCAGGCGAAATAAAGCCGCCTTCCAGACCATGCTGTATAGTTACTTATATAATAAAGAGTTGGGGGATGTGAAGGCGCGCATGGTGCCAGGTTTAATGAATCGCAAAAATCTGTTTGACATCAGCTTTACATTCGGGCATCCGCTGGGCGTAGGTCGTGGCAAAAAAATGATCGATGATGCCCGACAGTATTTTCCTGAATTTGAAGATCGATTGATAGACTCCCTCACTGAATTATTTAATCCAGAAATTCCCTTTGACCAAACTGCCAATATAAAGTCTTGTCTCTGGTGTTCATATAAGGAAATCTGCCGTAGATAATAATGGTTTCCGGTTTTTGGACTTATCAAATCTCTTGATGACCAGCGTTAGCGAGAAGGCTGGAAAAAAGTAATGAAACCCATCCGGTAGCTAGCATAGTATGATTCCCTTTGAAGAGTCAAGATCCACTTAGCAGAGGATAATGGATCTGAAAAATAATTTCAGATTAATAGGCCAAAAGGTAGATTCAAAGCTATGAATTTAAAATTATCGGGTGAGAATTAGGTTGAAAGACTTAGCATTTTTGCTATTGCAAAACGCACGTTGGCAATTTATACTTGAGTTAGTGGTAAATCTTGAGTAGATGATAAAGGTCATTGACATTCGAATTTATAATACTTAATCTTTAAAGTATAAATGCTACTATCATGAAGAAAATATTCCTGTCTATTTCGCTCTCTCTGATGGTTATATTTGCCTATGGTCAAACCAGCCAAACAGGAACCTTCGGCATCCGTGCCGGTATTGGCACCGACATATCATTAGGTATTTCCTATGGTGCAGGTTTTAACTACTGCCTGCAGGAAAACATGGAATTGGGTCTGGTTCTTTTTGGCGGAAAATTTTCGGAAACATCAAATAACGGATTTAACTATTATGAAGAAACCACAAATATCTTCGCTATAGCTGCGCAGGCCAATTGGTTATTTAATCATCGACCTGATGAAACAAAACCCTTCTTTATTGCGGGAACAGGACTAGCGTCAATATCTTATGATTGGGAGGAAAGAAGTGCCACTGATACCAGTTTAGGCACACCATTGCCCGGTGGAGGCAGTATGCAGTCCGAAGAGGGTAGTACCGGTGGGATCATTTTTAATATCGGTGCAGGAATGACCTTTGCCAGCCCTTTCGACCTTCGATTTGAGGTGCCGATTATGGTTCCGTTTGGTGTCGAAAACGTAGGTGTTGTTCCATTATTTATGCTAACTGCTGGTTATAGATTATAGCTGGAATTAGTAAATAAATGGACCTGAAACTTAAATCCCGGTCGGTGTTGTGACAGAACTTGAACAATATAAAAGCACACAGTCTGATCAGGTTTATCTTTTTTTGGAGCGAAAGGCCTGAAATGCGTTATTGTAAACCGTGGAGTGGTAGATAAAATAAAAAGATTGATCACAAACTTAATATCCTTTTAAGGGAAGCCCTTTTATTTGGCTAGATCTTGCCAACCAGCTAATTATTGAGCATTGAAGTTAAAAATATTTTGTGGTCCGTTTTCTGAATTTGATGAAAAAGCAAAAAGCGTTACTTTGGTAAGGTGCTTGCTGTCGAGTGATGTATGAGCATTACTAAACGCAGCATTCTTAAACCACCAACCAGCTCCCTATGGATCAAATCCGCTCGACCACTCTCTTCTTATTTAGTAGATTTCCATCTTGGATATTTATCTTTTTGCTTATACCGCTATGTGCATTTTCTCAGGGGCGAGACCTGGAATTAATCCAGAATCTGGTTGAGTATTCAAAAACTAGTGCTGTTACGGGTAGGGAGCAAGAGGCATCAGCCTACTTACAATCTTTGCTACCCAAAGTTCCTTTCAAAACGGATAAACTGGGTAATCTTTATGTCGTGTTTGGGTCCGGCTCACCCAGAAAACTAATTGCTGCGCCTTTAGATGAACCAGGTTATGTAGTCAGTGAAATTCGCGAAGGGGGTTACTTGCGAGTTACTCCTGTTGGTGGCGGACATGAAGGAAACTTATATCATCAGTTCCTCGAAGGACATGAGATCGTAATCCAAACAAAAGATGGGCCTGTGATTGGCGTATCCACTGTGCCTTCCTCTCATTATGAAGGCTTGCGCCAGATACGAGAAAGCTCAAAGGATCCCTTCGCCTGGCAGGAGGCGTTTATTGACATTGGTGAATCAGGAAGTCAGGCGGTAGCCAAACGAAATGTAAAATACCTGGATCCTGTTACTTACAATAAAAAAGTTTCGGTAATCAACAACCAATGGATTGCAGCGCCTTCAGTAAAAAGCAAAGCAGCGGCTGTGGCGTTGGCAACTGTCATTAATAATATTGCGGAAGCAAGAGTAAAAGGAACTACCGTCATGGCTTTTACCACTTTAGAACTTATCAACGGCAAAGGACTGGAGGCGATCATTAATCAGGTAGGACCATTTGATGAGATTCACAAGTTTAACAGATTCCTTGATTCCGATCAGGTTGGCATGGCTACGCTATTAAGTAGTAATACGCCTTATGGCAAAGACAAGAAATTTGTAAACGTAGAACCCACTTCTCGCGGTAGAACTTCTTCGTCTACCTTAGATATTAACTCTTTGAAAGTCTATGAAGTGGGTTTGCCTTCTAGGTATGCCGCCACTCCTGTTGAGATGGTGGCAATAAATGATGTAGAGAATTTAATTGATCACTGGATGCAAGTGATTGGAGTATCCAATAAACAAAAAATGCCCAAGGCCAATCCGACTTCTGTAAAACTTCCTTCCTATGATACATTCATAGAGGAGCACGCTGCGGTGTCGGCTTTAGTAAGTAAGTATGGTGTGAGTGAAGATGAGAAACAGGTTCGAGAATTTATTCTAAGTCAATTGCCATCCTGGGCCAAACCTACCGTAGATGGTAAGGGCAACATCATCCTCAATTTTGGGCAAGGGCAGGATCAGTTAGTCTTTGTGGCGCATATGGATGAGACCGGGTACTTTGTTGAAAGCATTCAAGACGATGGCCGGCTTGTATTGAAATCAAGGGGAGGGATGCTTCCGTGGATTTGGGAGGCACAACCCGCGTTGATCCATGTATCTGGAGATCCCATTCAAGGCATTTTTGAACCCAGGCAGAACTACAAAGAAGCCAAAGAAAGAACGTTATCAAGTTCGCTGATAATTTTTGCTGGATTTAATTCTATAAGTGAAGCACTGGGTGCGGGAATAAAGCCAGGCAAAACAACGGTTACCATGCCCAAAGGTATGATTCGCCTCAGTGAAAATAGAGCGACAGCAAGAGGATTCGATGATCGTGTGGGTTGTGCGGCTTTATTATTGAGCTTAAAGGAATTGAATCCTGGTCAGTTGAAACAAAAGATTACGTTCATATGGGCGGTGGAAGAGGAGATTGGACTAAAGGGGTCTACTTTTGCGTCCAAGAATCTTACCCAGATCAAAACAGTTTATCCCATCGATACATTTGTTTCATCTGATGACCCCTACGACGCGGAACGGTTTGCCAACTGCCCCCTTGGTAATGGTGCTGTCATACGGGTTCTTGAAAGCATCAATTTTGTTAGCAGGGAAAATCTGAATCAGGTACAGAACATAGCAAATACTAACAATATCAAAACACAGTATGGCCTGACGGCAGGTGGTACTGACGGTCAGGCGTTTTTAGGTTATGGCATTCCGTCTATTCCATTGTCATGGCCAGGAAGATATTCTCACTCACCGGTAGAACTGATGGACTATCGCGATATGCACAATCTGGTTTTGCTTATTAATGCGATTGTGAATAAGGCAGAATAGACTAGCCGGCATTAGTTTAAAGATGGTTAGTGACTATTGTATCCGAAGGTATTGGG
>DATCZR010000262.1:0-4225 GCA_036525835.1 Cyclobacteriaceae bacterium | reverse complement strand
TGCCTTTGCGACTTATCTTGCGCTGTTGCAGAGCGGAATTGAGTACTCTCAACAACGTGTGCTAACTGAAACACAATACTAATAACCAGACCTGTTGTAAATGTGATGATAACAAATCCAATTAGCCAGGGCAGCCAACCTACCATAAGAATGGGCACAACCATATATACGCCTATGTACATAAGCTTGGTAAACCAAAAAATTACGTGCTGATTGAAGGACAGCTTCTTCCGTTCCATATTTATGGAAACTTTCCCACTTAGGTACTTCACAAAGTCATCATAGAAAATCCAGGCCAGGTAGGAAACACCATAAAGAATAACCCAGTACACATGTTGAAAGCGATGATAAGCGCGCCTGGGTTGCCCTTTATGCAGCCGCATGAATGGCTTTACATCAATATCAGAATCCATTCCCTCAATATTGGTATACGTATGGTGGTTGATGTTGTGTTTTATCTTCCAGTAGTGCGCATTACCTCCAAGGACATTTAGAACATAAGAAGAAACACTATTGATCCAGTTATGACGGGAGAAACTCTGATGACCACCTTCATGCATTACATTGAAACCTATCGCACCCAGATTAAAACCAAGAATAATACATAATAGTACGGAAATCCATGGCAGTGGCGTGAAGAATACCAGCACAGTATACAGTGTAGCTGCTACAGTTATCTGTAAAATTCCTTTAAAATAAACCTTGCTGTTTCCAGCGGGATCAAGGTTATTATCAGTAAAGTATTGATCTACTCTGCTTTTTAGTGTTTTGAAAAAAAGACCACTACTGTGGTCGAAGCTGTATTTAAGCACGGTGTGTGTAGTTGTCCTCATAAAACGTTGGAATAGTGGTTAACGTTCATATATAAAGAAATGTAATAATAAAGGCCTATTTGAGCTTGGAAAGAGCTACCTGACTGTGAATAGCCAGATCCATGGTTTTTAATTGATTTGTTTCCTCAACTTCATTAAGATTAATAGCCTCTTATATCGAACTCGTTAAGCAGTTGATTAGAACAAGATAGTTTATTATTAGCTAGAATTCATCATTCTTTGAATCCGTCTTCGTGGTTTATGCCTTCAGTCCATAGCCATTCATCAATCTGAATTTGCTGCACGTTAGGTACTACCCTAATAAGAAAGTAATGGCTACACTGTATTCTACATCTACAGGCTTTCCTTGCTGCCTGCCTGGTATCCATTTTGGCATTAACCCGACAAGTCTTTTGGCTTCCTTACGAAAGGCCTCGTCATCTCCTGCAAAAGTTGAATCTGTTGTATTTACATTTCTAATAGATCCATTCGCATTAATGATGAAATCAACAAATATGGTTCCTTCCCTGATTTCCTCGTTGTTGGAAGAAGGGTACTGTAGATTTTCCTCCAGGAATAATGCGATCGCAGGATATCCACCTGCGTAGGTAGGAATGGTTTCGGACTTATAATAAATCAGCTTCCCATCATCACCCGTGTAATAAGGAGTAACTGCTGCTACCTTAACTAATGCTAATCTCCTGTCTTCCGCAATTCTAGTAGTATTCATACCTACTCGTGCATGCCGCTCTGTAGCTCCCTTCCTTCCTTTTTGTAATAGCGGCTTAACCTTTGCAGAATTTGGCTTGTCATTACGCTTAGGCGTTTCACAAGAGACAATGAAAAAAAAAGTGGCTAAGAGAACGGAAGGAATCAAGTTTTTAATCATGTCTGGTTAAGCAAAAAAATAAGGTGAAAAGGTGAAGCTGACCAAAAGGGGAAATCGGAAATTTATCGCCATGCGAAGGTACCACTAATTTGGTTCAATAGCATAGGAAATAATTTTATCTTTGCGCCCTTAAAATTGACCGAATGATCTCAGTAGACGCAGTGGGTGTTGAGTTTAGCGGAACTACGCTATTTAGCAACATCACTTTTAACATCAATGAAAATGACCGCATCGCCCTAATGGGTAAGAATGGGGCGGGTAAATCTACCTTGCTCAAAATCATGGCAGGCATCAACAAAGCCACCAGCGGTAAGGTTTCCGCCCCCAAAGATGCCATTATCGCCTATCTGCCACAGCACTTGCTCACCGAAGACAAATGCACCGTTTTTGAAGAAGCCTCCAAAGCGTTCTCAAAGATCCTGGATATGAAAAAGCAGATGGAGGAACTAAACTATCAGCTAGAAATTAGAACAGACTATGAATCAGATGCTTATTCAAAAATCATTGAACAAGTAGCTGAACTAAGTGAAAAGTACTATAGCATAGAAGAAATCAATTTTGATGCTGAGATCGAATTGACGCTATTGGGTCTGGGATTTCTAAGGACAGATTTTACTCGCAATACCAGCCAGTTTAGCGGTGGATGGAGAATGCGGATTGAATTGGCTAAAATCCTGTTGCAAAAGCCGGATCTAATCCTGCTGGATGAGCCCACCAACCACCTGGATATTGAATCGGTGCAATGGCTTGAGGAATTTCTAAAAACCAACGCCAAGGCGGTTATAGTAATCAGTCATGATAAAGCTTTTGTCGATAATCTGACCAATAGAACCATCGAGATTACCCAGGGTCGTATATATGACTACAAAACCAACTATTCTCATTATCTACAATTGCGCAGGGAAAGACGCGAACAGCAGCAAAAGCAGTTTGATGATCAAGCCAAACAAATTGCTGATATCCAACAATTTATTGATCGTTTTAAAGGCACTTACTCAAAGACCCTTCAGGTACAGTCGCGTGTAAAAATGCTGGAAAAAATTGAAATCGTTGAGGTAGATGAGGTGGATACCTCTGCCCTCAATCTTAAGTTCCCTCCTGCTCCCCGATCTGGAAACTATCCGGTCATAATAACTGAGCTCACCAAGAAATATGGAGATCATTCCGTGTTCGAAAATGTGTCTATGACCATCGCCAGAGGAGAAAAGGTAGCCTTTGTAGGTAAAAATGGTGAAGGAAAGTCAACACTCGTTAAGGCGATTATGGGTGAAATCGAGCATGAAGGAAAGATGCAGCTCGGTCATAACAGTATGATAGGATACTTCGCCCAAAATCAAGCCTCGCTCCTTGATGAGAGCCTGACCGTTATTGAAACCATTGATCAGATTGCCCAGGGAGATATACGCACCAAGATCAAAGATATTTTGGGTGCCTTTATGTTTAGCGGAGACACGATCGACAAAAAAGTGAAAGTACTTTCTGGTGGTGAGCGTACCCGATTAGCGATGATCAAATTGCTGCTCCAGCCTGTCAATCTGCTTATATTAGATGAGCCTACCAATCACCTGGATATTAAAACAAAAGAGATACTAAAAGATGCATTGAAAGCCTTTGATGGCACACTTATCCTTGTTTCTCATGACAGAGACTTCCTAGATGGTCTGGCCAAAAAAGTATTTGAATTTGGTAACAAAAAAGTACGAGAGCACTTCGAGGATATCAACGGATTTTTGCGCAGTAAGAAAATAGAAAATCTGAAAGAGATCGAGCGGACTTTAAAAGTCTAACTAGGGGATTCCGATTCTTTAACTTGTTTAAAGTAGAACGTAAAGAAAAAAACCAACACTCGAGTAATTGAAAAGGAACTCCACCAGAGAAAACGATGCCAAATAGAGGAATGTCCGGCCATATACTCATTGGTTACCAGAACACTTCGGGTTATGATGTGGTCATTCAGATATTGATGTACTTCCCGGGCAAAGCGTGCATCACCTACATCTAAATTAAGCTCAACACTGGCGTAGGTACTAATGTCATTCACGTTGAATGAGCCAAGCGTAATCCACTCATTGTCACAAATAGCCAGTTTGCCGTGGAGAATGGTTTCATTGTATTCATATATTTTGATGTCTTTTCTAAGCATCCATTCGTACATATAGCGTTCAGCAAGCTTGGCCATTTTAATATCCGACACCCCCGCAAGAATAACCGTAATCTTTACGCCCCTTTCAACAGCATGCCTCATGGCATTTCTGAACAAACTACCCGGAAGAAAGTAACTTGACAAAAGTACAATTTCCGATTGGGCAGTTTTGAACATTTCCAAATAGCTTGACGCGATTTGATTCTTTCTGCGCACCCAGTCGTTTCTTCGCATCCGCACTTTGCTTTTTACGTCTACAGGAATCAGGAAAAAAGGTACACTTCGAGGCCTGGTGATGTGATACAGTGACCTGAACCCATTCCAGGTTTTTTGGCATAGCACCAACAATTCAGGTACAACTTCCCCTTCTACATGAATTGC
>DATCZR010000261.1:0-8070 GCA_036525835.1 Cyclobacteriaceae bacterium | reverse complement strand
TTGTACAGATAAGTACAAATATGTTCAAAAATGAACACTTTATTGTGCGAAATTGAAATAATTCGTGCTTGAAAAGGATTTTAAGTCATCCGAGATTTATCGTATTACATAACTTTTCACTTCTAAATCATCTCGTATTGTTTTAGATTAAAACACCTGATTTTAACAACTAAATTTTCTAACATGAAGAATTGTATAATCCCAGTAGCACTTTTTATGGCACTAGGTTGTGCTGCACCGAATAAAGAGACTCCTGTTATCTCTGGAGCGTATAATATGCTCAGTCAAACATCTACAGCAAAAGACGGAACCGTGACTAATCGAGAAGGGTTTCAGCAGCTTAAGATTTTCACCAAGCTGTATATGATGTATGTGCTCTTTAATAACAATGATTCAACTGCCTCTTTTGGAATCGGTACCTATGACGCAAATCCGGGCAGTATTACAGAGCACGTTATATATAGTGCAACGGGAGGTACAGTAAATACTACGGGAGGGGTGTATGAGCTAGAGATTGAAATGAAGCCAGATGGATACCAACAAAAAATAGAGGGTATAAATGAAGATGGGGAAAAAGTCGTTTCCACAGAAATATATAAGTCAGTTGGGACTAACGTGACTTCTCCATTGGATGGGATGTGGAGAGAAGTTAGAACCTATAATATTGATGCTGGCGATACAGCTGTGTTTACCATGACACAATACAAAGCCTATTTTGCCGGCCATTTTATGTATGGTCATACTTTTGAGGATGCTACCACTCAGGGCGCGACGCATTCGGGGATGGGTTTTGGTACTTTTGAAATGATAAGCGAAAATCAAACTAAAGAAGTAGTCACTGTTTCTACGTATGGAAACAGTGGGCGTACGTTTGATGTCCAAATTGAATTCAATGGACCGGATGAGTACAAGCAAACTATTACGGATGAGAATGGAGTAAAAAATGTAGAGATATACAGAAGAATGGAGAAGCGGCCGATTTAAATCTTGCTTTAATGTATTTAGATGAATTATTTTATCACGCGATAGATTTGAACATCGTCATGAGTCACTACTACTAAGCGCTCGTCTGTTAAAATTGTCTCTATTATATTTTCAATGTCTGGGAGTGTGGTTACTTTCCTAATATCCCCTGTGAATAAATCAAGAAGTAGAATTTCCTTTCCATTTCTATAACATAATTCTTGCCCAACAAAATTAAAAAAGCTTAAACCCACAATTTTAATGGTGGTAATAGGGATACCCAGATTATTGAGCATAAGAATTCCCTTTTGGTTGTCAAGTAGAAATACCCTGTTCTGATATTCTCGCATGAAAACAATTTTTGAGTTTTCATTTCCCCAGTCCGATGGCAGTCTAGTTTCCAGGTCAATCTGGTTCTTAAGCAAATCCACTCGCTTTAGGCTATGGTCAGCAGCATCTAAAATCCAGGCTTTATTATTTTCATTTGCAGGGCAAACCAATTGAGGGGTTATACTGAAGGAGGGCTCCAGGGTTTTGTCTTCCAGTCTTTCCAAATGATGATCCCAGAACTGATATTTCCTTTGTTGATTGGAATAGGTAAACACTTTTAAAGGATTCCAGGGCTCTAGCAAAGTCAAGGGAAGAATGGTAGATGAACTTTCATCCAGTAAAGTACCATCTCCATCGTATTTTTGCATTTTGCCTGAAGGCAAAACAAAATAAAAGTTACCAAGCCGATCAACAGAAGCCACCGAGATATTTTTAATGCTTAGCGTTTTTACTTTTTGCAGCTGACTATAAGCAGGGAAGCAAAACAAACATGCTGCTACTAATTGGAGGATCAATTTCATTACCCTTTGAAAGTTTTCAAACTTACCGTGTTTCCGTCATAGACGGCATAAGTACAAAAATGAACCCATTCACCCAGGTTAATGTATTGGCTGCCTTCTCCAACCTTTAGATCAAGTGGAAGGTGTCGATGACCAAAAATGTAAAAGTCGTGGTGCTTTGATTTCTCCAATTCACGACAATATATAAGAAGTAATTCATCTTGCTCACCATTGAATTTTTCTTCCCGCTTCATATTGGCAATACGGCTGTTCTTACTCCAATACTTAGCAATACCAATGCCGAGATTGGGATGAATTCTCGCAAATAGCCATTGGCACAATTTGCTATTGAAAAACTTCTTTAAAAATTTATAAGAGGTGTCTCCCGGTCCCAATCCATCCCCATGTCCAATCATGAGAAGATGGCTCCTTACTTCCAGTTCAAGTGGTTTGCGATAGATAGGTATTCCCAGTTCTGTGGGGAAGTAATCAAACATCCACATGTCGTGATTACCCTTAAAGAAAAATATCTCAATACCTTCATCTTTAAGCTGAGCCAACTTGCCTTGAAGTCGTATAAACCCTTTTGGAATAGCGTTTCGATATTCAAACCAAAAATCAAAAATATCACCCAGCAAGTAAATTGCATGTGCATCAGTTTTAATGAAGTCAAGCCATCGAATTATTTTTCTCTCTCGCTCCAGGCTGGTATTTGCATCAGGTACCCCGAGATGAAAATCGGAAGCGAAATAAATCCTTTTTTTTGATGGCAAATGAATGACCTCTTTTTGCATCGACAGCTGTTTAGGCGCGTTCTTCTTTATTGCGAGTTAATAATTACCTATAAATAAAAAAAATCAGGTGCATAGCACCTGATTTAATTTTATGGGATTCTCATTCATTCAAAATCAGGAAGATGTTTTTCCGGACTCTTTTGAAGTCTCTGCAGGTTCGCCTTCAGCTGGTGTTTTAGTTTCAGAACCGTTACTTATCTCAGTTGATTCTGACTTTGCTTCCTCCGCATTCTCTGCTTTTGGTTGACCATTCGTGAATTTCTGATAGGTGGTTTGGGCGGCAAATGGCCTTTTCCCAATAAGTCTTTCCAAATCAGACTGGAACAGGATCTCTCTCTCAAGAAGTTCTTTGGCAATTACTTCAAGATGATCGCGATGTTTGGTTAGTAAATTCTTGGTACGGTCATAAGCCAAGTCTATTATCTTTTTCACCTCTTCATCAATTCGCTGCGCGGTGGCATCAGAATAAGGTTTCTGGAAGTTATATTCCGATTGCTTAGAATCGTAAAACGATAGATTTCCTATCTCCTTGTTCATGCCATAAACAGTTACGATGCTGTAGGCCATTTTGGTGATGCGTTCCAGGTCGCTTAGTGCTCCGGTTGATATTTTATCAAATACCAGTTCTTCTGCGGCCCGTCCTCCAAATGTCATGCACATTTCGTCTATCAACTGTTCGGTCTGATAAAGGAATTGTTCTTTAGGTAAATATTGAGCATAACCAAGCGCAGCTGATCCGCGAGGGACGATACTAACCTTAACCAATGGATCAGCATGTTCAAGAAACCATCCAGCTACAGCGTGACCAGCTTCATGATAGGCCACAATCAATTTTTCTTCCGGAGAAATGATTTTTGTTTTTCGCTCAAGGCCACCAATCACCCGATCAATAGCATCTTGAAAATCCTGCATATCAACTGCTTTCTTATCTCTTCTTGCGGCTATCAAGGCAGCCTCGTTGCAGACGTTGGCAATTTCAGCTCCAGCAAATCCAGGGGTTTGAGCGGCTAGCTTTTTGGAATCTACCTCCTTTGAAAGTTTAATCGGTTTAAGATGAACTTTAAAAATCTGCTCACGCCCAGAGATATCAGGTTTGTCAATGCTTATTTGTCTATCAAAGCGACCCGGACGCAGCAATGCGGTGTCTAATACATCAGGTCGGTTGGTGGCAGCCAGGATGATTACACCGCTGTCTGTGGCAAATCCATCCATTTCTACCAACAATGAATTCAATGTATTCTCGCGTTCGTCATTCGAACCTGGCATTTGACCCCTTCCTCTTGATCTACCAATAGCGTCAACTTCATCTATGAAGACAATACATGGTGCTTTTTCTTTTGCCTGTTTAAACAAGTCACGTACTCTAGCGGCTCCAACACCAACAAACATTTCTACGAAATCAGAACCAGACAACGAGAAGAATGGAACGGCAGCTTCGCCTGCGACTGCTTTTGCTAAAAGTGTTTTTCCTGTTCCGGGAGGCCCTACCAGCAAAGCGCCTTTGGGGATTTTTCCACCTAGCTTCGTGAATTTGCCTGGATTCTTAAGGAATTCTACAATTTCTTTAATCTCTTCTTTGGCTTCTTCAAGTCCGGCTACATCTTCAAAAGTGATTTTTACTTTATTTTCTGCGTCAAACAACGCAGCCTTTGACTTTCCAATATTGAAAATTTGCCCACCAGGTCCGCCACCGCCTGTCATTCTGCGCATGAGCATCCAAAATCCAAATAACAAAAGGAATAAGAAGCCCCAATTAAGTAGCATACCAGTGATGTCGCTGCGTTCCTCGTATTTAAGATCTATTCGATCGTCTTTGGGGATTTTAGCAGTAATCTCTTTATAGTAATTAGCAAATTGATCGATGGTTCCTATTCGCATCTTGTAGTGTGGACCATTGGCATTAACGCCAAAAGGGCTACTATTTTCCAGTTCATTGCGATAGATTGAATTTTGAAGCGCTTCTTGCTTTAGCGTAATCTCTACAAGGTCTTCGTTCTTAATGACCACAATATTCTTAGCATCCCTACGCTGAACGATGTCTTCAAATGTGCTAGACTGGATTTCAATCAGATCCGCAGACCTGTTGAAATAGCTCACGGCCAGAATTACGGCAACCAGGGCCAATATGATCCACATTTGGTAATTTCCCCGCGGAGTCCGTGGCGGTAATAAGTTATTATCTTTCTTTTTCTCTGCCATTCAATTTGTAATTCAAGTCAATAACGTCTTAAAGGTTATTTGGTTCGTTTTCAATCAGATATATGTGTAATTTTTGCATCGCCCCATAATTTCTCAAGTGTATAAAATGACCTTTTATCATTTTGAAAAATATGTGCAACTACTGTAATATAGTCGAGCAACATCCACTCTTTATTGTGTTTACCCTCAATGTGCCATGGATTTTCTTTTAACGTTTTGAAAACCAAATGATCAATTTCATCTGCAATTGCATCCAATTGTCGTGCGGAGTTGCCTGAGCAAATCACAAAAAAGTCGGCAACCGCATTTTTGGCCTTGCGTAGATCCAGTACAACAATGTCAATGGCTTTTTTCTCCTGCATCCCCTTAACTATCACCTGACTCAATTTCTCAGAGTTGCTTCCCGCCTTTTTTTTGGCCATTAAATATCTTCCGGGTTTATTTGTCTTTAATCTGCAAAGTTAACCATTTAGTGTGTATAAAATCCCTGCCAATACGCTTTTCATAGGCAAAAAGCTTGTTTATGTGCCAGAATGTCATTCTACAAATTCCCTCACACTGGAAATGACCCGAAAGGAGTATTTGCCAGAAGGAACGGTCGTTATAACCACTAATCAAAAGCGGGGTAGAGGCCAACAAGGAAATGCCTGGATTTCTGAGCCAGGGAAGAATTTAACCTTTTCGCTCGTCCTAAAGCCAACCTTTTTAGCTATAAGGGACCTATTCTTGTTAAATATGGTTGTTTCGCTGGCTATTCGAGACTTTTTACAAGATCATGTTCAGCTCAAAGTCTACGTTAAATGGCCCAACGATATCATTGCGGACGATCACAAGCTTTGCGGGATATTAATTGAAAACCAAATTCAAGGTGATTCATTTTCAAATTCAGTAGTGGGGATCGGACTAAATGTGAATCAAAGTGCATTTTATTCCAAACATGCATCCTCGATGTCCATGCTTACTGGCAGATCTTTCGATTTACAAAAGATGTTTGAGCGGGTTGTTGAAAAGTTGGAAGCCTGGTATCTTTTGTTGAGGAAGGGATTGATTACGCAAATTAAAGATTCCTATTCTTCGTCACTTTATGGGGATAAGGAACTGCGAAATTTTAGGACAGCTGGAGGTTTATTCGAGGGTAAGATTGTAGGCGTGGATGATGCAGGGAAACTGATTATTAATACGAAAGATGGACTCAGGCATTTCAACTTTAAAGAAGTTCAATTTGACTTTGAACCACTTAAATAAGCTTCTCGCAACCTATCCCAAAATATAAATCATCTAGGTTTACAATCAGTTGATGGCTAACTATAAGTACTATCTTTATTCTTCCAAATAATCAATCAATGTCTATGAGAAAATTAATGCAAACAGTATCCATGGTAATCATGGTCATGCTGGGCAGTTTGTCCACTTATGCGCAAGGCCTGGACATGGAGAAGTTGAAGGGAATGAAAGCCCGTAGTATTGGCCCAGGTGCAATGAGTGGAAGAATCACTGCCATTGATGTGGTGATCAATAATCGAGATATTATGTATGTTGGATCAGCGTCCGGGGGTCTTTGGAAAACTACAAGCGGAGGAATTGATTGGGAGCCCATCTTTGATAAAGAGGCTGTTATGTCGATTGGGGCAGTAGCTATTCAGCAAAGCAATCCATCTGTAATATGGGTGGGTACTGGAGAAGGAAATCCAAGGAACAGTTTAAATGGGGGATATGGACTTTACAAAAGTCTTGATGGTGGAAAAAACTGGAAGTTGATCGGATTGGAGAAGACCAGAAATATTCATCGCATCATCATAGACCCTAATGATCCTAGCACAGTTTATGTAGCTGCTATTGGTTCTCCCTGGGGTGAGCATCCCGAGCGAGGTGTATTCAAAACTACTGATGGAGGACAAACTTGGGAGAAGGTACTTTATGTAAATGAAAAAACCGGATGTGCTGAATTGGTGATGGATCCAACCAACCCCAACAAACTATTTGCTTCCATGTGGGAACACCGAAGAATGCCCTGGATTTTTACCTCTGGAGGTCCAGGTTCTGGCTTGCATGTTACTTATGACGCTGGAAAAACCTGGACAAAACGAACAGACAAAGACGGACTTCCAGCTGGTGATCTTGGAAGAATAGGGATTGCCGTTTCTGCTAAACCAGAAATTGTTTACGTTTTGGTAGAAGGAAAGAAGAATGGTTTATATAAATCAGAAGACGGTGGATTTAAATGGAAAGTGATCAATGAAGATATGGATCAGATTGGAGACCGCCCCTTCTATTATGGTCAAATCCATACTGACCCCAAAAACGAAAATAGATTGTATACCATATTTTCAGTTGTTAATGTCAGTCAAGATGGAGGTAAATCTTTTCAGTCATTGTTAAACTATGGATTTAATAATGGTGTTCATCCGGATCACCATGCTTGGTGGATTGATCCAAACGACCCATCCTTTATGGTTGATGGCAATGATGGTGGATTTAACATTACTTACGACATGGGTAAAAACTGGCGCTTTATTGAAAACATTCCGGTGGGTCAGTTTTATCATATCAATGTGGATATGGATCAGCCTTACCATGTATATGGGGGTATGCAGGATAATGGCTCTTGGGTAGGTCCAGCCTATGTATGGAAGTTTGGCGGAATAAGAAATTCCTACTTTCAAATGTTGATGTTTGGTGATGGATTTGATATGGCTGCTGATCCAGATAACAGCAGGTATGGTTATGGAATGTCTCAGCAAGGATTTCTTGGACGCTGGGATAAACAAACAGGTTATACCAAGCGAATCAGGCCAACACACCCTGATGCAGATGTTAAGCTCAGGTATAACTGGAACTCAGCCTTTGCCCAAGATCCATTTGATAATTCGACCATCTACTTCGGAAGCCAATTTGTCCATAAAAGCACCAATAAAGGGGATACCTGGGAGATCATTTCAGCTGATTTAACCACCAATGATCCGGAAAAGCAAAAGCAGCACGAGAGTGGTGGATTAACTATGGATGCTACGGGTGCGGAAAATCACTGCACGATATTAACCCTTGGACCAAGCCCCAAAGAACAAGGTGTGATATGGGCTGGAACGGATGACGGCCAGGTTCAATTGACCAGAGACGGAGGAAAGTCCTGGGCGAATCTCACCTCTCGGATTGTTGGCATGCCCAAGAATGCATGGATTCCGCAAATACAACCTTCCACCTACAATAAAGGGGAAGCCTTTATTGTAGTGAACAACTACCGTCAGTTTGATTTCAAACCATATCTGTTTAGAACCAAAGATTAT
>DATCZR010000260.1:0-2037 GCA_036525835.1 Cyclobacteriaceae bacterium | reverse complement strand
AGCAGTAATGAGGAGAGCAGCAGAGCTGAAATAACACCAATCCTCAGTACCAGCATGAGTTTGTCCAACGAGATTGGAGACATTGCACGTAACACTTTCTTGTTCAACATTTTTTACTCCTTTGTGTAGTATGTGCTAATTTTCCTTGATCATACCTTGGGGGGTATGAACAAAGTTCTGAACAAAAAAAACTCCCACATGAGGTTATGTGGGAGAATTCACCGAGGTTAAAAAAATCAACCTAAATTGATAATAAACTGAGTTAGATCCTTAGAAGGCGATAATCCCATTTCATTTTGCAGGATGGTGGCATAACCATCATAATGTTTTTTCGCCTGCTGATAATCCCCCATTCCTACCAGGCAGCGGATGAGCGACAGGTGGAGCTCATCCTGGTACGGATCCAATTCGACAGCCCTTTGAAATAATTCTAAGGCTGAGGCATAATTCTTTCTGTTCAGTGTCAAATCACCCAGATCGTTTAGGATTGCCAAGAAAGTATTCTGGAGTTCCCTTCTGCGTTTGTCCGCCCATTCCATATCAATATCAGGCAGAAAATCATTATGGTAGAGTTCGACTGCTTGCCGTAAATATGTACGCCTTTCAGGAGAATCGAGCTGTGAGTCTTTTATCTTTCGCACCAAGATTTCAAAGTCTTCGACATCATAAATTAACTCTACCTCTGAATTGATCTGATAATAATCATCAACAAAAGCAATCAGGTTTTTAATCTCCAAACCTTTCCTTACACGCCATAGCGTCGCGTGAAAATTGCTGTTTACTTTGCCAGTTGAAAAATCAGGCCAAAATTCAAGCGCGATATCGCTTTTCTTCACCCTTTTCCGGTCCACAATAAAATAGAATAACGCTTTTGCGCCGACCCAACTCCAGGCTCGAGGAGAAAGTGGCTTACCATTGATATAAACTGCACCATCATTTAGTGAGGATACATGGATAGAGTACTTCTCTGTGATCGATTCCGCCGAAGGCTGTACCAAATCCTTTACCGTTGGGGTAGACTGCTGGGAACGGTGCAGCATGGAATTAAATTGCTGCGATGAAAGCAATTTGCCAAGATTCTTGGAAGGCCGATAATTTCTCCGAATCTCATTCACTAAAAACTGATCGTAGCCTAAAGCAGCTGTGATTCTCATGGTTTTGCCTAGGAAATCGAGCGCATTTTTTTCATCACCAACCCCATTCAATGCCAACGCATATCGAAAATATAGCGTGGCTTGATTTTGAGATGGCAGATTCTTTTCACCTTCGGCCCTGACTGCAGCCTCAAGAGATTTTTCCGCCATCTCAAATTGACCCATCGCAAAGTATACCCATCCAAGCCCTGCCTGGTACTCTGGTTCTTCTGCCCTCCCTCCTTTTACCCTGACCCGTTCTCGCAGATAAAACATGGCTTGATTGAAATCTTTGCCGTAGGCTTCAGATAACAACAAACCACCATACGCTACCCCTAGTGACCCTACATTTTCTTGCTTCTCGGCTAAATTGATCACATCCAGGTAGACATCCCGGGCTTCATCAAACTCATCAATTTCACGTAGAACATCTGCCTGCCCATTCAGGATATAGGGCATAAATTGATTAAGTTCATTCGTTTTAACTACCTGTTGGGCATAAAGATAATGCCGCCAGGCTTCAGAATAGTTTCCGAGCAGAAAATGAAGATAAGCATAATTGTTGGCTGCCACCACAATGTCTGTGCTATTAACCCTCATTTTCTTGCTGAGGTCAAAAGCTTCGCGGTAGCTGGTCTGAGCTTCGAAGATCTTTCCTGTGGCGAGAGCAATATATCCGATATCCGCGAGGGTCATGATCAATTCATGTGCTTGCCGGGGATTAAAATCCTTTTCCAGGTTGTTCCGAAAAGCCTGAGCCGCATTCATTAGGCGAACTAACGCATCTTCCGAATTTCCGAGATAATGGTTGGCAATTCCGATCAACCTTTCTGCCTGAAACCAGTAATATTCATCCAACCCATGCGTATGAACCAATGATTGGACTTTTTCAGCGAGGGCAAGG
>DATCZR010000259.1:0-2140 GCA_036525835.1 Cyclobacteriaceae bacterium | reverse complement strand
CACCCATTATAAGTTGCGTTTAATAGTGAAATGCAATGACAATTTTGGGATTAAGCCTATCTTTGCGGCCTTAATTACAAATTGGGAGGATTTTAGCCGTTTATGGACGTTAACAAGATTAGAAATATTGCCATTATTGCCCACGTAGACCACGGCAAGACTACTTTGGTGGATAAATTATTGCATGCTGGCCACCTGTTTAAGGATCATGAAAAGCCAGGTGAATTGATCCTGGACAGCAATGATCTGGAGCGTGAGCGCGGGATCACCATTTTAGCTAAAAACGTTTCAGTCCGTTACAAGGATTATAAAATCAATGTTATTGACACGCCTGGTCACAGTGACTTTGGTGGAGAAGTGGAGCGAGTGTTGAATATGGCCGATGGGTGTTTATTGCTTGTCGATGCATTTGAGGGCCCAATGCCCCAGACCAGATTTGTGCTGCAAAAAGCCCTTGAACTGGGCTTGAAGCCAATAGTGGTAATCAACAAAGTAGATAAGAAAAACTGTACGCCTGACGAAGTGCATGAGTCTGTTTTTGATCTCATGTATTCTTTAGACGCCACAGAAGATCAATTAGATTTTCCAACCTTCTATGGTTCAGCAAAACAGGGCTGGATGAGCAGCGACTGGAGAAAGCCAACAAAAGATATTGTTACACTTTTGGAAGGTATCGTTGAACATATACCGGCTCCAAAAGTGGAAGAGGGGGCTACTCAAATGATGATTACCTCTTTAGAATACTCTTCCTACATCGGACGCGTGGCAATTGGTCGAGTGCATCGTGGTGAACTAAAGCCCGGACAACCAATTGCTTTGGTGAAACGGGATAAGGCAGCTGTGGTAAAAAGCAGGATAAAGGAACTCTATATTTTTGAAGGATTTGATAAAAAGAAAGTAGAGGTAGTGAAGGCCGGAGAGATTGCGGCTATTGTTGGATTGGAGGGTTTTGAAATTGGCGACACCGTTGCGCACATTGATAATCCTCAGCCACTGAAAAGCATTGCGATTGATGAGCCTACCATGAGTATGCTATTCACTATTAATAATTCTCCTTTCTATGGTAAAGAAGGAAAATTGGTTACCTCACGCCATATTAAGGATAGGTTGTATAAAGAGTTGGAGAAGAACCTGGCGATGAGACTTGGTGAGACTAACTCTGCAGATAGCTTTATAGTTTACGGTCGTGGAGTACTTCACTTATCGGTTTTGATTGAGACCATGCGAAGAGAGGGATACGAATTGCAAATTGGTCAGCCGCAAGTAATATTCAAGGAAATTGATGGCTTAAAGTGTGAACCGATGGAGGAACTCACCATTGACTTACCTGAAGACGTATCTGGTAAAGCGATTGAGGTGGTTTCTATCCGTAAGGGCGAAATGATCAACATGGAGCCTAAGGCTGATCGGATGATCCTAAAGTTTATCATGCCTTCCAGAGGCATTATTGGATTAAGAAGCTATTTGCTAAACGTAACTGCAGGGGAAGCTGTCGTTACCCATCGCTTTAAAGAGTATCAACCATACAAAGGATCGATACCCGGACGGATTAATGGATCGTTGATCAGTATGGAACAAGGCGAGGCCATTCCGTATAGCTTACACAATCTGCAAGACAGGGGTAAGTTTTTTATAGATCCGAGTGATCCGGTTTATGAAGGCCAGGTAATTGGCGAACACAGTCGTAGTGGAGATTTGGTAGTAAATGTTACCAAAACCAAAAAACTCAGCAACGTTCGCGCCTCTGGCTCTGATGAAAAAATGAAGATAGCTCCTGCAATTAAGTTCACATTGGAAGAAGCACTTGAATACATTCAATCTGACGAATACGTAGAAGTGACACCAAAGTCGATACGGCTCAGAAAGGTTTACCTTAATGAAAACGATCGCAAGCGCGAAAGAAACAAGGTGGCTACCAATGTATAGAGGTTGTTTACTTCTTTTCCTTTTCGTCAGTGTATTTGGCTCAGCTTTTGGTCAAGAGCCAAAATGGAAGAAATGGGAAGTAGAAGCTGATACCTTAATGAACCGTCAAGATTATAATGGCGCGATCAAATTGTTTTCCAAGGTCATTAAATCTTCCAAGCTTAACGACAAGGCGACTTACCCATCAGTTTACAAAAGAGCGGTATGCTATTAC
>DATCZR010000258.1:0-3452 GCA_036525835.1 Cyclobacteriaceae bacterium | reverse complement strand
AGGTCTTATGGCAATTGCTGCCCCTGTAGTGATCGGATTTGCTCCTGGTTTTGGAGTAGAAGCTTTGGGTGGAATGCTTGCCGGTGTTACCGTATGTGGCGTATTAATGGCCATCTTCCAGTCCAACGCGGGCGGTGCCTGGGATAATGCCAAGAAAAGTTTTGAAGAAGGCGTTGAGATTAACGGAGAAATGTTTTACAAGAAATCTGATCCGCATAAAGCTGCTGTTGTGGGTGATACAGTAGGTGATCCATTCAAGGATACTTCTGGCCCCTCATTGAATATCCTGTTAAAGTTGATGTCGGTTGTTGCCCTGGTTATCGCTCCACTATTAGCGAAATCAGACGATAAAACCGCTGTCAATGACAAAGTGGAAACAAGAACCGAGGTAGTCATTGAACAAACTTCGACTATTCAACCAGTTGAGTAAAAACTAAATCAGTAAAGTATACCAGGTCATGCCTTACCGCATGACCTTTTTTATTATTTTGAAACATGACTCTATTCATTCAAATTTTGTTGCTGGCCACAACCAGCACAATACTGATTCAACCACTAGCCGCACAATCCATCTTGGGCAAATGGAAAACCATTGATGATGAAACCAATGAGCCCAAATCAATTGTAGAAATCGCTGAGCGTAATGGTAAAATCTATGGCCAAATCATTCAACTGTTCCGCCTGCCGGGGGAAGACCAGGACCCGGTATGCAAGGAATGTCCCACGGATGACATCAGGTATAACAAGAAGGTTTTAGGGATGGAGATTATCCAAAATATGGAGCCTGAAGGATCAGAATTCAGTGGAGGCTCGATACTTGATCCCAAAGTGGGGAAGATATACCGATGCCGGCTTTGGATTGAGGGTGACAAACTGAAAGTAAGAGGTTACTGGGGACCTTTTTACCGTACTCAGACATGGCTAAAAGCTTACTAAAATGCCATTTAGCTGAATTTACCGATCTTTAGCCTATAATACATCCATTTAACATTAAACCAGGTTACCAGCAGTGGCGTTTAGAGTATTCAATTCAGGTTCCAAAATGGACGAAACAGAGATCTTCGAAAGGATAAAGAAAGGTGATGAGAAGGCTCTTGAGTTCATTTACAAGAAGTACTATCGGATGATGACCAATCTGGTCATTACCAATAGTGGAACGGAAGACGAGGCCCGGGATGTGTATCAGGATGCCCTGGTGGTATTCTGGCAGAAAGCCACCTCAGGGAAGCTGGTGCTGACCTCTAAAATCAGCACATATGTCTATAGCATATGTCAGAATTTATGGAGGAAGGAATTGGACCGCAAAAAGAGATTATCGCACGAGGCAAAAGATTCTTCCGTATCAATGGATATGGATACCGCGGAGCGAGCTAAGATAATGGCCAAGTGCTTAAACCAACTTGGCGAGACTTGTAGGAAGGTTTTGATGTATTATTATTTTGACGAGATGTCCATGCAGGAAATAGCCGATAGGCTGGGATTTGCAAATACAGACACGGCAAAAACGAAGAAATATAAATGCAAACAAAAATTAGACGAACTCGTAAAATCGCAATACTCTGAAAAGGATTTTTTAGACTAAATAGTATGAGCCAATTTGAAT
The DNA here is from genome assembly GCA_036525835.1 of Cyclobacteriaceae bacterium. Classification (GTDB taxonomy): domain Bacteria; phylum Bacteroidota; class Bacteroidia; order Cytophagales; family Cyclobacteriaceae; genus ELB16-189. The sequence goes on along the minus strand of DATCZR010000258.1, from coordinate 1,849 downwards.
TAATAGAAGATTACCTGACCAACCGCCTGGATGACGGGGCCAGAAAAGCATTTGAGCATCAAATGCAGGGAGACCCTCAATTTCAAGCCGAAGTGAAGATGCAACAAGGAATCATTGAGGGGGTGAAGTCAGCCAGAGCAGCCGAGTTGAAGGCCATGCTAAGTAATGTGCCTATAAGCGGTGCCACTTCCAGTGCGCTTACCGGTAAGATTGCAATAGCCACAATATCTACCGTCATCATTGGTAGCGCACTTTATTTCGGGCTCAAAACCAGCCCTGCAGAACAGCCTCAGGTAGAACAGCCAACAATTGAAGAAAGTATATCTCAAAATATAGAGCCTGAACAGGCTGAACCAAAAACCGAATTGGTTGAGGAGGTTACCCAAGAAGAGGCAAAAGCTCCTAAAACGGCTCCAGCTCCAAAAACTAATTCGACCATACCAGCATCACCTAAAATAGATGTCGTGGACTTGACTGCTGATATGGAGGATAATAAAGAAGAGAATGCGCCTCCTTCGACTTCAGCCAAACCTCAAATATCTACATCGACGCTTGAAGTAGAAACTGACAACACGAATAAGACCTATTCCTTCCACTATCAGTTTAAGGACGACAAGCTGGTGTTGTATGGCCCTTTCGATGGAAGCTTGTATGAGATCATAGAAATCAATGGTGGCTCCCACCATGTATTTCTATACTATAAAAACTGCTACTATCACGTCGATGAATTGGAGCAACACATTACGCCGCTCATCATGATTCGTGACTTTGAGCTATTGGCCAGGCTGGATGAGTTCAGAAATAAGAAATAATGCTGAACATGCTGTGTGATAGGCAGAAATGCCCAATCTCCTTATCTTTGGGGCCAAATGGTAGGAGAAGCTCCCAAATTCAATGTTAAGAAGAAGAAACTGGGCAGTTACCCATACTTCAGTGTGGTTTTCAGCATTTCGCTTGCCCTTTTTGTAATTGGCGTCTTCGGGGCCTTAATCATTTATTCCAGAGAGCTGGAAAGAGTAGTTAGGGAGAGCATCAAGATACAGGTATTCCTGCAAAGCCGCGTAACTGATGCACAGCGACTTCAGATTCAAAAGACATTAACCGCCAAGCCGTACGTGGCTAAAGATCATCCTGAGGGAGTGGTTCAGTTCATTTCAAAAGAAGAAGCCGCCAAACAATTTATTAAAGAAACAGGAGAAGATTTTCAACAGTTCTTAGGTGAGAATCCATTGAAAGATGCTTTCCTTGTTCGCATTGACGAAAACTTTCACGAAGCATCGAAGCTGAAAGAAATTAAGGCAGAGATTGAAAAAATTAACGGGGTATTTCAAGTCTACTATGTGGAAAACGTAATTGATTCCATAAATAAAAACCTCACCAAAATCAGTTTAATACTTTTAGGAATTGCTTTGCTTTTGCTCTTCACTGTTGTTTTGTTGATCAACAATACCGTAAGGTTAGCTTTGTTTTCCCAACGCTTCCTAATTCGCAGTATGCAATTGGTGGGTGCCCAAAGATGGTTTATTCAAAAACCGTTTCTCTATCGCGCGATTGGCCACGGATTGATTGCCGGAGTGATAGCTTCCCTCCTGCTTTATGGCTTAATTAGCGTGGGCAACAAAAGAATTGAAGACTTGCAGTTAATACAAAATAACGAACGACTAATTATTCTTGCTGTTACTTTACTAATAACCGGCATGCTGGTTGCGCTATTTAGCACCTTCAGGGCTATCAACAAATACCTGAAGCTTTCTCTTGATCAACTTTATTAGACATGAACAAACTCCCCTTTACCAGAAAGAACTATCAACTCATGATCATCGGCATTCTCGTGGTGGCCGTTGGCTTC
>DATCZR010000257.1:0-3877 GCA_036525835.1 Cyclobacteriaceae bacterium | reverse complement strand
ATGGCAGCTCAAGTCTTTTATTTCCCCACTTGGTGATGTAATCAAAGACTTGATTAATTGACTTAGCCTTGGTGTAGGTAGGAGAAACGTTAAATCCCCATTTTTCTAGTTGCAATATGGCGTCTGCATGCGATTGGAAATTTAGGTTTTCTCCGAGTAAATAATAAACATAGCAATCCAGTTTTCTTCTTGCTACTTCACCTGAGTTTTGCATCTTCAAAGTGCCAGAGGCTGTGTTTCGGGCATTGGCGTATACCTCTTCGCCAATATCTTCGCGCTCCTTGTTGAGTTGCGCAAAAGCGGTTTTGGAAAGAAACACCTCTCCCCGCACCTCAAATTTTAGCGGGAGGTGTTTCGATTTGATCCTGAGGGGAATATTCCTGATGGTCTTTACATTGGTAGTTACATTGTCGCCTCGAACACCATCTCCCCGGGTAATTCCTTTCACGAGAATACCTTTCTCATAAATTAGAGAGATGGAGACACCATCGAATTTCAGTTCGCAGAAGTATTCAAAATCTTTACTTCCAAGGCCTTTGGATACCCGCTTGTCAAAATCCAGGAGCTCTTCTTTGGAATAAGTGTTGCCCAGGCTAAGCATGGGATATTCGTGAACAACGGTTTCGAAATTTTTCGTGATATCACCTCCGACACGCTGGGAAGGGGAGTCTGGAAGTTTTAGTTCAGGGAATTGATGCTCAAGCTGAATCAGTTGATTGAGCAGTTGATCAAATTCATAATCAGAAATTTCACTCGTGTGCTTTTGATAGTATAGCTCGTTGTGATGATTGATCAGCTCAGTCAATCGATCGACTTCTTTCTTTGCTTCCTTTGCCGTCATCAATGTTTTTGGTTGAGCTAATTTAATTGTAATTCCTTTTTGAAGAGTAGATTATTCATGGATTAGATTCAAAATGTGGCAGGCAGCAATGCCGGCTGTCTCGGTTCGAAGAGTGGTGTTGCCCAGTCTCACTTTTTGAAACCCGTTTTGGGTGGCGAGTGTTAGCTCTTCTTTCGTAAAGTCGCCTTCTGGTCCAATCAACACCAAATATTGACCATTGGGTTTGGCCTCTTTAAGGTGAGTTGGATTGGCCGGATCAACATAGGCAATAAATTTTATTGGCCGCTCATTTGAAAAGATACATTTAAGAGGTTGAATGGGGTGAATTAAAGGAAGCCAGGCTTGGCCAGACTGCTTCATGGCGCTAATGGCTTTTTTATGAATCCGGTCAACGTTAATTACTTTCCTTTCTGAATTCTGGCAATACACAAAGCTGATTTCATCAACCCCAAGCTCCGTAGCCTTCTCCACAAACCATTCTATCCGGTCGATGTTTTTAGTTGGAGCAATGGCGATATGAATCGAATAATTCCGTTTTGGAATAGCTATTGTCTTCGTGATTTCAAAATCACAGGCCGACTTGCTGACTTGAGTTACCTTGGCATGGTAAAGATTTCCCTTTCCGTCAGTAAGTGTTAAGGAGTCGCCCTGGTTGAGTCTTAATACTTTTACTGCATGTCTCAACTCTTCCTCACTGAGCGAGTGATCTCCCTTCCCGATTTCAGGCGAGTAGAATAGCATTCAAATCATTTGTAATTATCCTGCAGCTTCTTCATCAACTCAATGTACTTGCGCATGGCTTCTTCTTTTGAGGTTCCTTTTCTGGCTGCCCAGGCATCATATTTGGCAATGGCTTTAAAGTCGAAACCACCAGGTCGCTCTCCGGTTACATCACCTTCGCATCCTTGTTTGAATAACGAGTACAACTCAAGCAGCTCTTCATTGGATGGCCTTTTGGTAAGTTCTTTGGATTGACTTACCGCTATATTAAAATCTTCAGTTAAACTCATGGGTAAATTAAGTATATAATCATTAGTCCTGGTCTCAGGCTGCGGTTAGGCATAAAAAGACTATGGACTAATGACTATGTACTGCTTATTATCTTTTGGTAATAGGAATGTATTTGCGTTCATTCTGCCCAGTGTAGATCTGTCTCGGGCGACCGATTGGTTCTTTATTCTCCCTCATTTCTTTCCACTGAGCGATCCATCCCGGAAGCCTGCCAATGGCAAACATCACGGTGAACATTTCTACTGGAATGCCCAGTGCACGGTAGATAATACCTGAATAAAAGTCCACGTTGGGATATAGTTTTCTTTCAATAAAATACGAATCGCGCAGTGCGATATCCTCCAGGTTACGGGCCACATCCAGAATTGGATCTTTTACACCAAGCTTCGCCAGCACATCATCTGCCGCTTTCTTAATTATTTTGGCACGCGGATCAAAATTCTTATACACCCGGTGACCAAATCCCATTAATCTAAACGGATCGTTTTTGTCTTTTGCTTTCGTAATCCATTTTTCAATATTGCCTCCATCTTTCACAATAGCTTCCAACATCACGATCACCTCCTGATTGGCACCTCCATGTAATGGTCCCCATAGTGCATTGATCCCTGCTGATATGGAAGAATAAATACTCGCCTGAGAGGAACCTACAATGCGTACCGTAGAAGTGGAGCAATTTTGCTCATGATCAGCATGAAGAATCAATAGTTTGTCCATCGCATCACTGATTACCGGATCATTTTCGTAGGGCTCGGCAGGTAGGGCAAACATCATTTTTAAGAATCTGGCACAATACTCCAGCGAATTGTCTGGGTAGTTGGCAGGGTGGCCCAATGCATTTTTATAGGCCCAAGCCGCAAAGGTTGGCATCTTGGCCATTGACCGTATGATGCTCATGTAGACGCCCTCATAAGCTCGATTGGGATCCAGTGATTCAGGATAAAATGCCGTCTGCGAACAGAATAGGGATGCTAGCACTCCCATGGGGTGGGCAGACGAAGGGAATCCATCCAGAATCTTCTTCACATCCTCATGAACCAAGGTATGCGTCTTGATGTCTTTACGGAACCGTTGAAGCTGATCTGCACCTGGAAGCTCTCCGAAAATAAGCAGGTAAGCCACCTCGATAAAGGTCGATTTTTCTGCAAGCTCTTCTATTGAATAACCTCTATATCGTAATATTCCATTGTCACCATCCAGATAGGTGATGGCACTCTTAGTGGCACCCGTATTTTTGTATCCCGGATCAAGCGTGACTACACCCGATTGATCACGAAGCTTACTTATATCAATGGCCACTTCATTTTCAGTGCCAGTAATAATGGGTAAAGAATAAGTTTTTCCGTCTATGATTAACTCTGCTGTTTTGGACATGCGTATAAAGTATTATTGCGTTTCCACTAAAATAGCCTTATGGCGACTTAGATAAAAGCCGTCTAAACTATTTATTGATAGTTAGTTATTACCCAATATCATGGGGAGTCCATCCTTACCAGATCCAACTACGATCACCTTTGTGTTGGGAGATTTGGCCAATTCCAAAGTCGCTTCTATGCCCCTCATTTTCAATAAATTAGTAGTTAAACTATTATTGATAATCAGGTTAGCCCTGGATTCACCTTCTGCGGCAATGCGCTTGCGCTCTGCTTCACTTTTTTCTCTGTCAAGTCTAAACTGATAGGCAAGGGCCTCTTGCTCTTGCTGAAGTTTATCCTCGATAGCGCCTTTGATCTGAGCCGGAAGTTCAATGGAGCGAATTAGCACTGCGGTGGCATGCACATTATTCTTGCTGAGTACCACTTCAGTTTCTTCTTTGATGCTTAGTTCAACCTCAGCTCTCTTAGTTGAGTAGATCTCTTCAGCTGTGTATCGGCCCATTACCTGGCGCACGGTGGAACGTACCTCAGGAATAACTAGGATATTTACAAAATCCCGGGTAAAATTTTCATGGACATAGCCAATCTTATCAGGTAATGGATAAAAACGAACGCTTACATCGATGTGTATTGACAAACCATTTTTGTC